>JACPMP010000074.1 GCA_016185915.1 Candidatus Woesearchaeota archaeon | reverse complement strand
TGTAGTCATGCAGTCATGAACTTTGTAGCCAGTTTTCATCTGAACATCAAGAAAAGAGTTATTTTGAAAGTTTATTAATGTTTCGAAATTTATCTACAAAAAAATTTTAATCGAAGATTAAAATTTTTTCAGATGTAAAACATCTGGCAAAAATTTCAATTTCAAAGAATTGAAATTTTTGCTTAATAATTCATCAAAATCTCAAAATCTTTGCCAAAAATCTTTTTTAAATCCTCAAATATTGGCTCTTTTATAGAGGTTCTTTGCGGAGCTTCAATTTTTGCTAATGCTTTTTCCATTTCCTCTAATGAACTTTTTTCAATTGCATCTAAGCTTCCATCTTCTTTTATTTTTGCTTTGCTTATCTCTTTCTCTTCACTATCCATGTCATATGTGATATACGCCTCATTATCAAGCAAAATAACCTCCCCAAATTTACTGCCATGCTTTACCCTTACCTTTAATCGTTCAAACTCCCTAACCCTTTTTCTCTGCATGTGCTCAACAAGGAATTTTATCAATGCGCCAGACTCTTGATGTATTTTCTCCACCTCAACTTTTGATAATTTTTTCTCGTCATAGTCTTTTTTTGCTTTCATCAACTCTTGTATTGTCCTCAAAAACTTTGCAGGCATCTTTCCTTCTGCTACTAGTTTGTCTTCAATAAGATGCAGCACTTCATTGTCTTTTACTTTTTCAACTCCTTCCAATCTTAAAACATCTCTGACGACAGTTGTTATAGTGTCGTAAATATTGAGCATTTCCCGTTCTTCCCTTATTTTTTCAATTTGAGTGAATAACCTCTTAATTCTCTTTAGGTATTTATCTCCATCACCCATCAATTCGTCAATCTCCTTGCCGCTTAATTCTTTTTTCTCCCCGTGCTCGATGCCTTTTCTTATTTCAACAACTCTTTCCAAAATTTTGACGAATTTCTCTTCCAATAATTTTTCCTTGTGAACGAATATGTCCCTCATCAAAGAGCCCGTTTCTTTTGGTGATGGAGGAGCAACACCATAAAGCATTAATGCTGCTTGGCTTGGAGTAAGAAGAGCATAGTATATATCTTCCATTCCGATTTCGTTTAATTTTAGTTGCACTCTTCTTATAACCTGCTCGCCAGAGCCCATAAATATATCAATGGCTTCTGGGCTTGGCTTTATCTTGCCCATTTTGAGCAATTGCTTCCAAGGCATAAATATTCCTCTGTCAAAAAATGGTACGCCATCCCTTAATAAAGTGAATATGACTGGATTTGCTTCTCTTAATGAATCCCAGAAATCAGTCAGGATATAGACTTGGATATTGATTTTATTTTTTATTCCAGTTAATTCACCGGCTTCAATTCCCATTCCAATTATTATGGCTCTTAACTTGTCTTTTAACTCTGCTCTTGTCATCTTCTTGACATCTGTATCATCAATAACAATCCAAACATCAATGTCGCTTGTTGGAGTTGCTTTTCCCTGAACTAAAGAGCCCGCTAAAACATAAGAAACAATATATTTTTCAAATTTTTTCAAAACCATAGTTTTGTGAATTTCAGCAATCTTAATAGCTTGAAGCATTCCAGTATCGTGAATTGGGGCAGATAAAGCTATTAATTGCAGCAACTCATATTTTGCATCAAAGCAGTTCTGCCAAAGCTCTGAAAGTATTAATGTTTGAGGCGTCAAATTTGTGTCAATTTCTGCTGCAATGCTGCTTATTATTGCAGTAAGCTTGTCTTTTAATTCAAGCTTTGACATTGTTCTGCTGTCAGAATCATCAACTAAAACTAAGACATGAATCTTGTCCTTGTCTTCTGGCTTTGGTTCTGCAAGAGGTTGCTGAATTGGCTGTTGTGGGAATGATTGCATCTGCTGCAATTGCTGCAGTTCCTCTGGCTTTGGAGGCGGCATTAAGGCAATTCCAACAATATACTTGTCAAATTTTTCTAGAACTTTCTTTTGGAATTTCTCAAGTTTTGTTTTTATTGTTTTTAACTTTTCTTGAACATCTTCGGGCAACTTGGAAATTGCTTCTAATTCCTTTGATTCCTGAGGAGCAGCTTGCGGATTTTCGTTATTTTCTTTCACTTGATTGTACTGCTTTTTATTATCTTTCTTTGCCATGAATAAAACCACCCACCTTTGTAAATTTTGCTCTATTTATAAATCTTTGCTTCAATCCTATACACTATATTTTCAATATAGAAAATAAATATAGTCTATATATCAAACAGAAAGATTTATATTATTTGATTATATCAATATAATCATGATGGAAGTAGAGGCAAAAGTGAGAAAGTGGGGAAGGTCCTTTGGAGTTGTTATACCGAAAGAAAAAATAAAAGAGGAAGGAATAAAAGAAAACGAAACAATACGGCTTTTAATTGGAAAAAAAACTAACGTTTTGAAAGAAACTTTTGGCACTTTTAAGTTCAAGAAAACAACACAAGAAATGTTGGATGAGATCGACAAGGAAAGCTGGGATGCATAATAACTGTTAATATGGAAGACGATGTATTTTTCTTTGATACATATGCTTTCTTTGAAATAATAAATGGCAATCCAAAATATAATATATATACAGAATCTCAAGTTATAACTACAATATTTAATCTTGCAGAGTTGAATTATGGCTTGAAAAAAAAGATGAGCAAGGAAGCCTCAAATAATTATACGGAAAAATATTATCAGTACGCAGTTGATACTAGTCTAGATGACATAAAAAACGCAATGGATTTCAAAATAATTCATAAGCGTTTATCAATTCCAGATGCGATTGGTTACACAGTTGCCAAAAAATTAGGGATTAAATTTCTAACTGGAGACAAAGATTTTGAAAATATGGAAAATGTAGAGTTTGTAAGATAATTTTATTAGTCATAACAATTAGAAAGATTTATAACATATCACGCTTTAATAATTTTTGATTAAAATGAAATCTAAAGAATTTGAATTTTATGTGAAAGCAGATTTGAGCAAGTACGAAGGTAAATACGTAGCCATTGTAGAGGATAAAGTAGTGACTTTTGGTGATAATGCTAAAGAGGTGTGGGAAGAAGCAAAGAAAAAATTTCCAAAAAAGAATCCTATGCTAGCAAAAGTTCCACGAGCTGAAACATTTATTTTTAATGTAAGATAGAGGTAGGTTTTGATTTTAGAGAGGAACAGAGTAGAATTTTTGGTGCAATTCTAAGGCCAGTTGCAGAAATTATTTTTGTCAATAAAGACAAAGAAATCTTGGAGTCCGTTTATGTGGATTCAGGAGCCGATATTTCTTTGATTTCAAAATCAGTTGGTGATTTATTAGGGCTCAAAATTGAAAACAATGACAAAATCACAGAAGCAAAAGGGATAGGGGAAAGAAGTGTTCCAATTATTATAAAAAAAATTAAAATGAAAATTGGAGATAAATTATTGGAAACGAGAATTGCTTGGGCTTTGATTGAAGAAGTTCCTCTTCTTTTAGGCAGAGAAGATGTTTTTAATTTATTTGATATTTGCTTCAAAAAGAACAAAAAAACAGTATTTATGGATTAAACTCTTATTTTCTTCAATATAGAAAATAAATGTCTTTTACTCTATAAACCGAAAGATTTATATATAAGTTTTATTATTGAATGGTAGTAACAATTTTGCTATTCTGCGGGGGAGTTAAAGTATATACTCCAGAAGCGAAAAGTTTATATATAAGTGTTATTACAATAAAGTAGTAATAAATTTAATAAAACAAAACAAGGGGTGGAAAGGAAAAATGGGAACTGCAACTGAAGAGCCAATCGTAAAGTTGAATGGAAACAAAGTAAAGGAGATAGAAAGTTTAGTCGAGGAGTATGTTGGATACCACAAACTGGTTGATAGTCCTGATCCTAAATTAAGAATAGACACCATCACACCCAGACAAACCAGGCTTGGTAATATAAGAAGCGCTTTAGAAAGAACTATTTCTTCAGCTGTGGGTGAAGACAAGGTAATTTCAAATGGCGAATCTGCTGAGAAAATAATTGATGATTTAGTAGCAAAAGCTTACGATAGCGATCTTACTCTTAAAGGAAAAGTGAAATTGCCAGATGCCAAGGGAGATCCTCAAGGCAGAATGGAAGCAAAAGTGAAATATTTAAAGGACGCTAATGTTGACTATACACAGCTTACCAGAGCATTACTTGGTATACGTGGCAGTGTTAAAATTGAAACACTTCCAGATGGTCATCCACTAAAAACTTTGATCAATTATATGACAAATCATTCTGACAAGGACCAGAAAAGATTAGTATTTATACAAGAAATGCTAGTCAGCACTGGCGATGTTCATGCACCAACAGTGGCAGAGGCTTTCAATAAATATGGAGGAACAGGGTTAGATCCAAAATTTGCAAAGCCACAAGAAGCAATACAAAATTACCAACTCTTTGTTCAAGCAGAATTGGCAAAATATGACGCAAAAGATCCAAACAAAGCTTATAATAAAGCGATTGCTCAAAAAGCTTTTGAGCATGCGGTTGGCGCGGGTAAAAATTAAACTTAACTTTCTTCTTTTTTCCTTTTCTCTTTTTCTTAATCTTACTAGCAAGACTATCAAAAATCCACATTAAAAAATTTTTGGGCCGTTGGATTTTTTTAAAAAATTTAATGACAGAGAAAAATATTGCGCTGTGAAAGCGAGGAAGATATAACAAAAAGAATCACGCTCACAATAAAAAAACATTCACTAAACTAAAAATTGTATCAATATAATGTCAAGAAGTTATCCAATTTTAAGTCAAGCATACAGTGCACCATCACCTTTTGTTAGGGTTAAGCCTGTAAGTATTGCATCTCAAGACATTATGTCAAACCAGATTGGCAAACCAGGTGACGCTCGTCCTAATGTTAGCTCTAGGCTAGGAGAGTATAGGCCAGATTTTATTCAAATTGATAACCAAGTTTATGCTGTAACTAGAACTGCTAATAAAAGATACTTAACCTTAGTTCGAGATTTCTTAGAAAAAGGCCCTGTAACACAACATGATGATTATGGAACTAAAAGTTGGAAATTTGCAGGAGAAGGTGTAAGACCAGATATGTTTAGTTTGATTCCATTATTTTCTGATATTGCAGGTGTACCGGCAATAGCATATATCAAAGGTCCTCGATCACACCTAAATTTGCCGAATCCTAAAGACACTTATGTTAATTTAAATGCGTCTAATCAAGAAGTTATGGCAGCTGACATAAACTACATTGGTGTTTTAGAATCAAAAATATTAACAAATCTTGAACAAACTATCAGAAGCTTAATACGAGGAGGTAGGTATCATCATGAAGGAGAGGCATGGTTTAATTCCCTAGGCAAGGAAGGGTGGACATTTGACAGAGCAGGCACTGCCGGAATTAGGGGCTTAGGAATTTTATATGATGTTGGGGGAGAAGGTTACTTATGGGGCTACTTCTCAGAATTAGGTTACCTAATAGCAGAAGGAGATGCACATAAAAAAATAGAAGGTCTTGCCATCAAACTTGGAGTTACTACAAAGGAACTCGGAGAAGCTATTGAAACTTTTAAACGTGCTGATGTGCTGCACGAAGGTGGTCACATAGTTGGAATTGAGGGTCATAGAAGTCATGAAAGATTACAAGGTTTGTATAGGGCATTGGTTTTTTCAAAGTTAGCCAAAGACAATCCAGAGCTAGCGAGAATTTACAGAAAAATAGCTGAAGAAGGTTTAGAATATGCAGAAGAATTTTCACTAAAAAACGCAATACGAGAATATATTTTTGGAGGACTATCCCCAAGAGTTAAAGGGCCAAATCAAATTTTTTATGAAAAAGTAAATGCAGAAGCTGACGCATTGGAATTAGAAGGAATGGAAAGAAAAGAATTCATAGACTCAAGATACAAGGAAAGCGGGTTTATAAAGCTATTAGAGACGGAACCATCTTTTATAAAATCAAAATACCAATCAAAATCTTCAAGGTCAAATAATAGTAAAAAATCAAATTTGGATGAGATGGTTGATAAGATAATTGATGAAAGCAATAGAGTTTCATTTACAATGACAAAAGACGATAAGATAGTCCCAACTTATAATGGTAGAAGAGTTTATGGTGAAGGAGCTTCTATGCCTACTAAATTTATTGGAAGAAACATCAAAGAATCTAAAAATGGAGATGGTGAAGCTGAAGAAACATACGAAGGGAGATTAGGCGAATCAGAATACAAAAGCATAAGAGACATAAAAGAAAGAGTGGCAAAAAAAGAATCACCACAGGAAGCAGAAACTGCCGAAGCATCTGCAAGCAATTAACTTTTTTCCAATTTCTCAACCACATTAACCATAAATATCCTCCCAAATACAAAACTAAAAATCATCAGCATTATTGACAGCAATAAAATAAATAGATTTTTCTCAATAAAATAATAAAATAAAAAAATGGAAATGCCAAATAAAAAAACATTTAAAAAATAAACAGATAAAATATAATGCGCTTTTTTAATTCCAATGCTCAATGTTTTCTGGATGATGTTTTTTAATTCTGTCTTGTGCAATAATGAAATAGAAATAAACATAAAATAAGCTAATATTATCGAGAAGATAGAGAATGGAACAACTTTAGTTAATATTTTTGCAGTCATTGTAGCAGTTTCAAATGTTGTAATGTTGAATAAAGAATAGAAAAAATAAAAAACCAATCCCAAATAAGAAAATGAGGCAAAAAAAATTTTTAAAAAATCTTTTATTAGTTTATTAAAATTTTTTTTGTTGATTAGTGTAGTCGTGATTGTCCAATTTATTGAAACAAACATAACTAAAAGTATGAAAGTGTATATTAAATAAAGTCTAAAATTTTTAACTATATCATAAAAATTTCTGCTTATGCTTGATGGCTCATCACCCAAAATGTTTTTTTGCTGCAGAACATTTGATGCAACTGAAGCTTCGTCTAACTTTAGCTGGCTTACGTAATACTCAATCGCCTTTTGGCTTTCTATCATTTTTAGCCCGTATTTATAAGTGATTAAAGAAAAAATAACAAAAAAAATAATCTGCAAAATAAATAATAAAGCAAATAATGATTTATTTTTCCAGATTAAGATAAATGATTCTTTAAGAGAACTCGCGATGATATTCTTGTGCAACATTTTTTTCAGATTAATTTGAAATTAAATGATTTATCAGATACAATTCCGTTTCTGCTTTCAGCTGTAATTGTTACTTTATATTCTCCGTTTTCTAAATCTGGATCATTAGTGAGGAAGGTGTATTCAAAATTATTGATATTTCTGTCCGTAATTTCATCTTTTTTGACTTCTTTGCCATTAGCATCTTTAATTACCAAGTCCGCTTTTTTTACACCAGCAGTATGAGTAATAACAGCAGAGATAATCACAGGATGTCCTAATGGAATAGGAGTTATTGCTTTTGGTTTTATAACAGGGCCTGAGTCTTTTGCCTCTTTGCTTTTTTGCTGGCTTACAGTTATTGTGTATTTACGCTCAAGCACTCTATCACTTAAACTGCAATCTTCTTGGTTATTGTAAGAATCCCTGTCATCTTTTATGTTGAATATCTCAACTGAAATTGTTTTTTGCTGTGATGCCTCAGCCACTTGCCTTGGCGGCTCAATTGTTATGACTCCTCCAAGTCTATAAGGCTGGTCTTGAGTTGTTGGGCTGTTTAAGGAAACTCTTGTTATCTTAATCTTTGCATCATCTTTTTTTATTATGAAATCTGAACTTCCAGTATTCTCAAATAGTAATCTTTTGAATTCTTCTGTTGATACTAATTTGTTGCTTATTGTTTCTACATATACTTTATCGTTAGGATCGTCCAAACTAAACTCTGGGTCTTTGCTAATAAATTCAACGCCAATAGTAACCCTTTCATTATTATTTTGCTGCTGCAAATCGACTGCTATCTTATTGTTTGGTGTGATAACATCGCCTCTTGTACTGGCAATCCTTAAGCCACTGCTAACAGTTATTGGCGGAATCTCGTTAGTTCCATTTAGAGTTATTCCATCAATTACAGAAACTCCATCGGGCGATACAGTAACCCTAAGGCATTTGTCTTTTCCTGTTTTGAGCATCTTTGCACCAACTATTAATGGAGAGCCCACAGACAATTCTATCCTGTCTCCAACTTTGACTTTTTCATCGTTTATTGTCACTTCTATTAACTGTGCAATTCCTTTTCTTTCAAAGAAAGCAGTTCCGCCACCACAACTATATATGCCCGATATATAATCAACAGTGCAATCTGCAATATCCCTTGCTGTTTTATCTATTAATGGAAAGTAAAATACGCCATCATCATAGCCCTGTGGGAAGCAGTTTGGCTTGATGTTTGAAGGAGTTTTCCTGTCAGGCCTTAAAACAAATTTCAAATGGTCATATCTGACATTTTCGTCAACAACTTTATGAAATGCTTTGTTATCTTCTAATACATTCTGCTTTAATCTTCCTGTAAATACTGGAGGACCTAATAATTTTTCATCTGGTAAGTTGATGCAGTCACATTGGCTGTAACCAACAGATGTGCCTAAAGCACCAGTATAAGCAATAGAAGGAGCCCCAATTGCTCCACAGTTGACAGAATTTGGATATTGGTCAAGTTGTTTTCTTCCGACACAGCTTAAATAGACATCATATCTTTCAAAATCACATCCTGGGTTTATGAGCCACGAAGCCCTGTATTCATACTTTGGCTTCAATGAATCTGGATTGACTGTTAAGAATTCTCTGCTCCTAGTTACTGGCAAAACATTTGTTGCAAATGGTGTTGCATAAGCTGCATCAACCAAATTTCTTACATTGAATTCCCAATCATAGCCAAATGCTCCTAAGCAGATTTTTCTTACAATGCCTTCTTCTCCTGTTCCAAGCAACTCATTAAGCTTTGCATTTCCATACTCTTGTGTAAGCGAGCTTTGCATATCGGATACGCTCTCAAAAACTCCCTTAAAGCCCGCTTTCAAATAAGTCCCTACGCCATAATCATCATCCTGTTTGCCAATATCTATTCCAGCACCTGTTGGAATGCATCCATCAATAAATGCTCTTATAACTTGCCATATTGCACTGCAAAGGTATTGTGTAAATAATTCCTTGCAAGCACCCGCATCCCCTCTTCCAGTTGTTCTTACCTGTATCAGGCAAGTTGACAAAGAACTCATTAAATTCTTGATAAATTGTATTCTTTGGCTTATTCCTGCAATATGCACGCATTGGAATGCTGCAACATGGTCTTTAAATGGATCAAGTGTTAAAACCTTTTCTTTTTCTCCAAAAGAAATAAGCGGATTATCATATAGCACGTGATTAGCGCCAAAGCATGCTGATTGGTCTCTTCCTGAAATGTATCTGTTTGGATTATATTGATTATGTGGTGTCCCATCTGCTCCTTTTGCCTCAAATTTTTCTTTCCAATATCTGTAGCTCCATTTCATATCAGAATAGCCCTTTGGATCATCCTTTTCAGGTCGAGGCTGTGGTGGTTCAAAGGGCTTTGATTTTGACTCATGAACAAATTTAGTTTCACCTTTAGTTTCATCATAGATAATGTCTTTATCATCTGGCTTATAATAACTTGATGGCGGACCTTCTCTAGAATTTATGCAGCAGCATTCTTCTCTTTGTGAAGGTGAATTGCTTATAACCTCTATAGATTTACCATAGCCATAGAAACAATCAGAAGTAAAGCCCCTTGTTTCTGCAGAGGTTATGTCATGATATTTACCATCTGAACCCTTAAATTTCTTATTTTGGTCACGTGCATTTAAAGACCTGCATCTGTCGACCTTTTCACAGAAACTCCCTATTTCATTTCCTTTTGCATCTTTATTTAAGGGTACTTCTTTTTCACCTTCTAAGATTAGCTTACTTTCTTCCTTACCTTTTTTGGGATTGCAAATTTCTTTACAAGTTTTGCTTTGTGCTGTAAGGTAATTAAATTCGTCTCTTTTTATTGCGTGATTTATCTCAATTACAGCACCTGAGCCAGGCACATGCTCAAGTTCATATATATCCCCTTCAACTAACTTTCCTAATTTGAATAATGCCCTTTTGCCAGGTTGTTCTACTTTGAAGCATTTATCATCTAAGGTGTAAGCATCGCTTCGTAACTGCGGAAAAGATGATGCAACAAGCTCTCTGCACTTCTCAGCTTTTAATGGCTGTCCTATGAATCCTTGATCAACTGCACATCCTTCCCCACTCTGAATTCTTCTTAACAATAAATTATCTTCTTTTGATTCAGTCCATCCAGAAGGAGAGGCATGTCCAAAAACCCTGTCACAGCTCCATCTTAAGCCAGAGTAAACAATTGCCTCTCTATTCCACCAGGCAGCAGTGTTTGGAAAGCATTTTTTAAGGTCAATATCATTGACATATCTAAATTTGAAACTGCCTTTTTTAGCAACTATTTGTTTGACGAGATCTTGGCAGTAAACATCATCCTCTCTCTTTTCTGGGTTTAGTGTAATTTTCCCTACTCCAATGAACTCAGACAACTGGCTTATAGTTTTTGAATTAAGAATGGAATACCTTTTCTCTTCCAAGAATGAAGTGATTCTTCTCGCAGATTGCATGACTAGATTTAATCCAAATGATACCAAGCAGCCAACTGCTACATACTCAAGCACTTTGTTTATCTGCTCTTGAGCTTGGTTTAATGTTTTAATTGAATCCTGCAAGAAATCAACAAAATCAAAAAGCAGCCAATCAGGCAAGACTTTTCTTGGGTCAATTATTGAGTTGTCTATAACATAGCTTACCTCCTGACAGGTTGTTTGAGTTTCTGTAATCTCTTTTTCTGCACCATTCTCGTCTATTATTTTGTGCTTGTAGGTTATCTTGATTTGGAATGGGAATGTCAACTCCTTGTTTATCGCTTTAAAGAAATCTTTCCAATCATTTTCCAAAAATCTGTCCATGCCTGGAAATCTGCTGAGGGTAATTGCAGAATATGACAAAGTGCCTTCTTTGTTTAATCTTGCTGGACTATTTCCTGAAGACAGTACTTGACAGCTTATATTAAATCTTGGGTCAAGAATCTCGCGAGTGCCGCATGCTTTTGAAAGAGCTAGTCCTGTTATCTTTGCATCCGTGCCTCTTCCAATGTAAGAATAATTAAAGAAGAAATATATTGTTTCTGTGCCTTCTGCAAATCTCTCTGTGCTTAAGGATGTCGGGCTTTGGTATTGTGTTAAAGGAATCACATTCCAGCTTTGGTTGCCGCTCCAGCAAGTGCCTATGCTTACTGGTTGTGTAGTTACTCCACGCTGCCCAGTTTGGTCTGTTGCAATCACAACAAGAGTTGTTCTTTTGGAATCTCTGCCTTCTTCAAGCTGTGTATCTCTAAACTCTGTTACAGGCACTTCTCTTACTCTGCCAGCTCCGCCGAATGTAGCAGTTAAGTCAACATTCTTAAATTTAAAGTTGCCTTCACCATCTGCGTCAACAGAAAAATCAGCACCAGTTCTGCAGAATGAAGCAGAGACAGTTGTGCGGCATTTTGCATCAAGCTGTGCCTCTGGAAGATTCTGTACTTCATTTGTCAAACCGCTCAACTCAAGCGTTTGATTAAAAAAGCTGAATGGTGTTCTGTCAACAAATAAATGAACTCTTGCATTTGGCTTTGTTTTGCCAACAATGTCAACATTATTAGCAACATTTTCAAAAATAAAGGCACCGCTTGGAGGTGATGTTATTTTTACCTCTGGTTTTTTTGTATCAAGAGTTACACTTTTTTCTATTATAACATTATTGTCTGCCTTGTCTTCAAATATGAGCTTTACATTGTAATCTCCATCTCCTTTATTTAGCTTAACACCAAAATTGAAAGGGCTGCTTACATTGACAATCATCAAGGGCTTTCTAAAGTCTTCTAAAATATCAACTTGCGGTGGATTAAGGTTTAATATTTGACCATTCCTTAATGTAGCCACGGTTATTGGCTCTGATTTTGGGCCTTCATTTGCAAATATATCTATTGCCGATACTTCATAAACGTAAGTTTTGCCGCTGTCCACCAACGCATCTATAAACAGATTAAAATTGGCTGGCTTTGTAACTGCTATTGGCACACCATCTCGGTAAATGGCATAATGGCTAAAGTCCTTGTCCTTTGATTCATTCCAATGCAGCTCAACTGAGTTTTGCCCGACTTTTGTGGCATTTAGCCCTGTAATTTTCGCAGGCGGATTTGTTACTTGAGACTGATTTATTTTTGATTCAAGGAACACCTTTATTATAACTGGCTTATTTACATTGCCACTAATCGTTAAATTTGTTTTAGAGGTAAGCGATGGTATTTCATTTAATTGCACTACTGGAATTTCTGTATCAACTCCAACTTCAAAAGTTTTTTCATTTTTGTTGCCTGCCTTATCAACCATTACTATCTTTATTACATTATTCTGCTCCAACTGCATCTGGCTGAATACAAATCTTCCAGAGCTGCCTACTTCATTTTGGCTTAAACTTCTTTTTGGAGCATTAAGGTTATTAACAAACAAAGTTACAGATGAAAATGGCTCGGTTGAGCCCCTTATGTCTAATGTCCTTCTGTTAATGAATCTTGGAATTGACAAATTAATAAAAGGTGGCTTCGTATCCCTCCCTGCAAGAAAGCTTTGGTTTGAGGAATTAGCGCAATTATTTGCTTTATCGCAGGATTGGGCTACAAAAACATACCTAGTATTTTTCAGAAGCCCGTCTATTACAATACTGTGGTTTGTAACAAAATCAGAAGAGCTTTTTGTTTTATCAGTTTTATTGACGCCATAAAGAACTACTGTTGTAGAGTTTTCATTAGTAAGCCACATTATTTTTGTTGATGTATCAGTTACTTGCAACACGTCAATATTGCTTATAACTGGCGGAATTGAATCATTTATTGTTGAAGATTGTGCAGTTGTTCTGAATGTGTAAAAATTGTTGGAGTTATTGTCTATTGTTGTATTGCCCTCCGAATTGGTTGATTCAACAATGAAAAAATATTGTGTATCGCTATCAATCCCATTTGATAAAATTAAACTATGATTTAATAAAAAGCTGTCATGCTTTTCCATAAACCCTAAAGAGATATTCTTTCCGTACCTCACTTTTCCATTTGAAGTATTATCAGTTTTCCATTCTATTGTTGCAGAGTTCGGAGTTAAATTTGTTGCCTTTACATTTGAGATTTTAAATCCGTAAACACTTGCCGTGTAGAATGGAAGAGTTAAAACTAACTGAATGAGGAACACTGTTATGAAATCTTTAATTTTTGAATTCATTTTTTTAATTTTATTTTGATTATTAATTTTTCATTATTGATTTTTTGTGTTGTTGAATGTGATATTGATGTATTCTGTACTTTGTCTTCATCATTCACGGCGCATTATACAATCCTGCCATTAGATTTTAAAAAATGAAAATATTTGAATTATTTTTTGTTCTGTGTTTCGTTTAATGTTCAATCGTTATTGTTTTTTGTTTATTGGGTTTTTATTATTGAATTTGGTTTATATTACTCATTTTCTGTTTTGTTTTATTTAATATGAAATTGATTTTTTTGTAATGTTATTTTCATCTTACACAATGCATTGATTTTAATTTTTAAAAAATCACGAAATTTGTTTATTATTTTTGATTTTTTAATTGATTTTCGTCAATGCTCAATCGTTAATGAAATTTTTTATTTTATTGAAATTTTTATTGAATTATTTTTTAAATGAGTTTTTTGTTAATGTTCAATTTTTTATTGAGTATTCATTTTTTAATTATTTTATTGTATTTTTCATTTAATGTTCAATCGTTAATGTTTTTTTGTTTATTGAATTTTCAGTAAATGAATTTTTTATTTAAGTTCAGGCGTTGGAATATTTTTTGAATGCGTGCTTAATTCCGACACAAACAAAAACTTTTCGTCATCAGTCGCAGTTCCTTGCTCTATCACATGGAAAACTACTTCATTTGCATTGGCTAAATCATTTTTATTAGCTTTCCATTCTCCAATATAGCCGCCGATTATGTTTTCTCCGTCTATAACATAAATATTGACTTCATAAACTGCATCTTTGCCATCGGGAAGTGTAAGCGGGAAGTTGGCTTCTTTAGGATAAACTGCAAAACTCTCAAAGCTGCTGTTTTTTCCTCTGATTAGAATAGATGCCCTTTCATTTGGTCCAAACTCCTCAGCAATGCTTGGATTTGAAAGCAAATGCTTCACCACTCTGTAATTTTGGAATTCTTTTATTGGATTGAGCATCAAGACATACGACCTTCCATCAACATCTGTTTGTATAAATGATTTTGATTCTGCGAATCCTTGTTTTGAGCCCTTTATTATTCCATAGACGCAGTATGGAAATCTTTTTGTTATTCCAGCAGCTGCTCCGAAGCTGAGCCAATTGCTTTGTCCTACATCACAATAAAACCTGCCACACACAAAAGTTAAGTTAACATCCCTTATGTCTTCCCCAGTTGCATTATTAACTGTAAAGATTGTTACTTCATTTTGCGGCGTATTGCAGTATTCCCCAGATGATGAATCCGGCGCAGTTTCAAATAATGTTTTGCCGGTATTAACCCTGTTTGGCTGGTTGTGGTCAACAGCTACTTTAAATGCAAAGTTGAATTTATAAGCATTGTTTGTTTCAGTTTCTTGGTCAAAGACAGCAGCCATAACAGGATAGCTCACATCATAAGTGAAGTGCCATATTTGCAGGCATAAAAATGACAGCATTTCACTTCCTTTCTGGGCATTTGATCTTAAAATTCCATTTTCGCTTGGTCTTGCATAAATGTCCATTGGCCAATTGTCATAAGTAAAAGCCACCTTCATATTTTTGTATTTTTTATCAGCGTCCTTGTCTATTTCCCATACATAATGCTTTTGGAAATATGATTCTGCATAAGTGTTTTCGCCGCTTGGATTTGGCACATAAAGATTTGGGTTGTAGTTAGTGCCTTTTATCCTGATATAAGGCAAATTGACTCTCAATAAAGTTTTTAATTTGTCTTTTATGTTGCTTAATAGCCATACTTTAGTTTTGCATTCTGCCTCAACATCTGTTGTAGGCATTTCAGCATCCATCGAATAAAGGTCAATTGTTCTTCTTTCAAGGAAATAGTCTTTGTTTTCCCTTTCCATAATTGATTTGGCAAGCTCATAGACTTTCTTGAATCTAATCGGGACATTGTAGCTGAATTTTTCAAGAAGAAGTTTTAAATTGCCATTTCTGCCAATAATTTCCAATGGGTACTTTAAACTTAAAGAAACATCGTTTTCATTGAACTGCACATTAACAACTGCTTCTGTTAACTCGTTTATTTCAAAACTTCCAGCAAATGGCTCAAAATTATTGACGCAATTCTTCAGCTCAGTTTTAATATGAGTTGCAAGCTGCTGCTTTATGAACTCTTCTGTTGGAACTGCTTCAATGCCATCATGCCACCAGTAAGGGATTTTAAAGTCAGCAGCAGGAAGAGTAGTTAAATATGCTCTTGGGTCATTATTTATCTTTTCAGGAATGTTTATGTAGCCGCCGCTTAAGCCAATTCTTTCCAATCCGTCTTCTGCAACGCTTTTTATGCAGTTCTCAACATACAGCTTTATTGGAGCTATTTCCGGATTCACAATCTCAACTTGCTTTTCAACAGATTGCCTTTGGTAGAAGAAATACAGCAGACCTATCAGCAGGATTATTAATGACATTACTAAAAATATAGCTGCCTGTGACTTTGAATTCAGAAATAATTTACTTAGTCTGCCTCTTTTTTTGATGTGCATTTTTAATTGACTTTTTTATTTTTCAATCCGTTGCTTTGCAACAATATGTCGATAAATCCTTTGGATTTTCGATCACCATCAAAAATCTTTGATTTTTGAGGTTTTGTGCTCGGCGAAATTTTTGCCATTAAATTTCGCCTCGCCCATATATTCACTAACACAATCAAAAGCGGATTACTTTTATCATGCTGTGAATTCAAAAGTCGCTCTCGTTTTTGTTGGATTTATTTTTTATTAATCTTGTTTAATGTTCAATAGTTGTTGATTTTTTGTTTTTTCATTGTTGTTTTTACATTGTTTTTAATTAATGCGAATTTGATATTGTTATTGAATTCTTCATTTTCATTATTGATTTTTATGTTGTTGTTATTGAATGTGATATTGATGTTTTTTGATTCCTTTTCAACTTCTTTCACAACGCATTTTACGCCTTTGCCATCAATTTTTAAAATTCAAAAATATTTGAATCATTTTTTTGTTTATTTCTATTTAATGTTCAACCGTTAATGGATTTTTTATTATTGAAATTTTTATTCATTGCTTTATTTTTATATTACCTATTTATTACTTAAGCTTCTTGTTTAATGCTTTAACGTCAATTTTATTCAAGTCTATCTCAACGTAATCCTTTTCTGTCAAATTAAGGAGCTTGACTATGTCAGAAGGCACTCTAACTACTAATCCGCCGCTGGTTTTAATGAGCTTTTTTGTGTACCTCATTTTATATATGAAATATGGTTATTTTATATATATTTTAAATATGTTATACTACTGAAAAGCATAGATTTATATATAAATTATATATAGAGTTTATAAAGGTTTTGGTTTTGAATTTGTAAAGTTTTGTTCAATTTAAATGTCTAAAATAGAAAAGCTTAAATATTATAATAAATATTCATAAATATAATAACAGATTAGTGGTTAATTTATATGGAAATATGGATAAAGGAGGTAGTTCATCGTATTGATAGAAAGAAAGCGAAAATACTTTTTAGCGAGCATGCTGCAAATGACAAAAATCTTAGCATCGAAGATGTTGATAATTCAATAAAAACAGTACAAATAGGCAAAGTAGAGGGTGAGAAATCAACTAAAGAAAAAGAGCGCATATGCTTCAAAAACTATTTTGATACGAAAAGACAGACTTACTTTGTAGTTGTTGAATATTATCTTGATTTCATAAAAATTGTAACGGTTAATAAAAAAAAGGGAAAATATTAAGGTGAAGAAAATGAAAGTAAGCACTTGTAAATGCGGTGGAAATATTAAGTTAGATAGATGCCTGATGGAAGGATTCTTAGTTGGATGTATGAAATGCGATAAATGCGGTGAAATTTTGTTTACTCCAGAACAGACCAAGCAACTAATAAAGTTAAGAGAAGCCAATCAAGTAGTAGAAGGCAAAAGAAAAATTGTAAAAGTTGGCTCATCTATTGCGGCACTATTGCCAAAAAAAGTAGAGACCTATGGAATTAAAGAGGGTGTTGTGGATAAGGTTAGGATTTTAAGCTCAAATTCTTTAGAAGTTCAGTTTGATAAGGATATTGTGTAAAAGAAAATATAGAAATTTTTGGATAGATCTTATTTTGTAGAAAAAATAGAGTGTGATGAACCATTAATTTATCTCTTTAACTTTTAAAACCAACTCAGAAGCATAATATCTAACAACAGCAGCATAAACAATTATTATTAAGCCCAGCAAAATCGGCGAATATCTAAATTTCAAAAAATTGCTAAATCTCATAAGAATAAAGAACAATAATGCAATTACAAAATAAGGCAGCAAAAATAGATGAATTTTTGTTATATTTAGCTTCACAGCACTAATTATAGATTTTAATTTCTGCTCTTTCATAAAAATCGTGTAGAGTGTATTCGTAAAATATATTCCTAAAATAATCGTTGTAATCATAAATATTAACGCTGATGCTGGCTCAACAAGCCATGAAATCAAAAACACCAATAAAAACCAGAAACTAATCCAAATTAGATTTAACACTAAAAATTTTGAAATCAAGGCAAAGCTGATTTTTGTATTGGTTGTTTTAGCCCATATAATGCCTTTTAAGATGCTTGCTAAAAATATTATTGCTAAGAGCATGATTACAGCTGAAAAAATGAGCAGAAAAAGGAATGCCTTGGTTTCTCTTAGCACTTCCTGGGCTCTTTCATAACCTAATGCGATTAAATCATTCGGCGTTGGCAGAATAATGCTTTGCTTCTTTGCCTCTATCCCTTTAAGCCAAAAAAATGTCATGAATGCTGAGGATGAATAAAACAAAATATCAAGGACTATTGTTAATATTACATTTAAATTGATTTTCTTAATTGAATTAATCAAAATATTATTATTCCATTCTATGAAGTTGAGTTTTTGAGCTTTTTTCATTTCCATAAAACCTAAAAATCATTAATCTCGCTAAACCTTCTTCCTTAATCTATCATAATCTTCTCTACTAAGTTTTATCTGTTTCAGTATCTCAACCAGCAAGCCTTTGCCTAATTCTTCATCTCCATGCACAGGCACGACTGTTTTTCTTCCATCTGGATGGCTGTATCTTACATGACTTCCAACTTGATGAATTTTTTCAAAACCTAATTTCTCAACTATCTTGCATAATTTTCTACCAGAAATAGGAATAAGTTTGGCCATTCATAAATTAACCTCAATTTGCTGTAATCCAATGAACTTCATTTGAGGATGTTGCTCTTTATCTGCTTCCAAACAAACCTGTATGGCTTCTTTTATCCTTTCCATAGCTTGTTGTATTGTCTTGCCTTGAGTGTAACAGCCTTGTATGTCTGGAACTTTTGCTACATAAATTCCATCTTCGTCTTGTTCTATCAATACAGTAAAATTTCTAATTTTCTTTTGCATCTGAAGATGTACTATCCATTTTCTATATAAATCTTTTGTAAAAAATTTTCTCTTTGAGAAAATCTTTAGTTCAAAAATCATTTACCTCACTTTCTGTTGTTCCCCCTCCAGAAGTTGTTGTTGTGGCTGTCGGAGTTGTTATCGTAGTTGGCGCCCCAGAAGATTCCAAAATTTAATCTTTTGGATGAAATTCTACGAGTTTTTCTTTTCCATCAAAACAAATTTTAAACCTATCAAAAATGTCACTCTGTCCTATAATATTAAACCCAATTCCTAACCGTTCTGAAAAACCAATACATGCCATGAATTCTTGATTAGCAATCTTAACAAGAATTTTATGTAGATAAGCAATTATTTGTGAACCATCACCGACTGTAATGTAAGTCTTTTCACCATCTTCAAGTTTTATCTCTAAATCATCTGCTACATCCGAATGAAATATGGAATAGCCAGCACCCGAATCAACATAAGCGTCATAACTAACCCATTCACTGCCTTTAAGTTCGATTTGGACTACTGGCAGCAATTTTCCTGCTAATTTCTTATAGGGAAATCTCATATTAATATGTTAACCTCAGCAGGTGTAGGCATGTAACTTATATGGATTTTTTTATCTGGGTATTTTTCCTTAGCTTTTTTAAAAGCTTCATGGCTAGAACTGCTTATACTAACTACTTCAGCATCAACTATTGCCAAGTATTTTCCAGGATATTTCTCTGATAATTCCTGTGAATGTTTTGACAAAAATTCATTTGTTTCCATCTATCATCACCATACACAATAAATTCTTTTTAATTTAAATAATTAACTGATTTTTAATATGTCGGAAATCGCTAAGGCGTACACCCTACTACTTTTAGTGTAGGGAAAGCCAGCGATTTCCGAGCATGCTCAAAAACACGCTACGTACTTTAGTGCGTAGTGTTTTTGACAAAGTTCAAAAATCATTTACCTCACTTTCTGTTGCTCCCCCTCCAGAAGTTGTTGTTGTGGCTGTCGGAGTTGTTATCGTAGTTGGCGCCCCAGAAGATTCCAAAATAGTATTACAAATTTCCTTGTTGTCCAGCTTCCATCTTAATGGAACATTATCAAATGTCATGCATATTTGAGTGTATAATGCTGGACTTTCCTGAACGATTGCATTTCTTCCGATTCTTCCAAATGCCGAGCCCCTTTCTACTTTTTGAGCTTGCCTAAAAACATTTGCAGTTCTTTCACCTTTCAAAACTACATTAACATTCATCTCTTCAGGCGCTCTTGGGTCTTTTGCATAGTCGCCATTCCTTACATTAAAAGTTATTTTGTATATGAATATTCTTTCTCTTGTTCCATTTGTTATTGGCTCTGTCCTTGCTGCTTCTACATGAGCACCAACTTGAGCAAGCCCTTGAGGTGTTTCAGCATAAGCACGTCCTTCATCTGCACCATCAAGGTAAGAGCTACAAATTGCACTGCTCCAATATTCTGTTCCAAGATATGATGTTGCAAAAGCTTTGTCAACACTATCTCGCCATTTAAGCAATGAATCTTTATCCATGAATAAAGTTGGCAAATAAGACAAGCCTTGGAATTCTGTAAACACTCGCTCAACGTTGGAGAAGAATTGGCGTGATGCAAGCTGTTTTAAGCGCGTTTCAAATTCACTTTTTAATGCAGGATTACTTTCCCCAAGCTGTTTGTATTTTGGGGTTGCAAACAATGGAAATGTGCCAAATCCAATACCTCCTTCAATTCCTGCAACAAATACGCCTCTTTCGTCACTATAACTAAACTCCTCTATTCTTCCAGTTTTTTGATTTACCTTTGTACCTTCATAAACTCTTATTGGTTTTTTATCTTTATCAAACTGCGTTTCATATTGGCGGCTTGTGACATATTTTAGCTCGTTGTCAACCCTTTGCTCTTCAGAATAATAGGTTGGAAAATCAGATTGCACAATTACAGTTTTCCCTACTTTTTGCAATTCATCAGCTTCTTTTTTTGTTATTTCTTTTCCTTCAAAGAAATAAGCTGTTTTGGATTGTTCTGTTGTTTTGGTGCCTGAATATATCGAATAATCTGAGCTAAAAGAATATTTTGCTATTGTCTTACCATCTTTATCGGCAATTTTGATAGAATTTCGTGCTAGTTTTATCTCCTCTTCAGTGTATTCCATTCTATAAATCAATGGAGATATTTCTCTTTCTTCACTAAACTCGTTCTGATAAGATGATTTTTTTAAATTATTTTCTAAATCTAAATTACATTCAGGTTTTGCTTCACACCACTTCCTGAAATCAGGAGTTGCTTCAGACACTATTTCACCCTTTGCTGATAGACCGGTTTCTATATACACTCTCAAACCATCTTTATCAGCTTCTCTTATTTTTCCAATAGTCCCTTCATCAACACTTGCTGATATGTCGCCTTTCCTTATCGTTGTTTCTATTTGTTTGTCAGTCGCTGTTTCGAATTTTCTCAATACAACTATTTTATCTTCACCTCTCCCTATAACCTCTTTTTTGAAATAACTTGGCTCTGTTATTGGTTTAAATTCCCTAATGCTTGGGTCAAAGAACCAAATTCTGTTGTCCTTCGGATTTTTGGCTAACTGCCTGTCTTGTTCATCTATACTATTTAATGATGTCAATTGTTGTTTATTCAGTGCTCGCTCTGCATATTGTTTTTGGACTATATCCTCATATTCTTTTCTATCATAGATTATTCTACCATCAGCAAGTCGCCATACTTGTGTTGGTTCTCCATTAATTCCTATAAGCTGTTCTGGAAGTTTTAATTTTTGTTCTTGTGTAACTCCAGCAGTTGAAATACTCTGTATTTTAATGCCAAGTTGTTTTGCTAATTGTTCTGCAGTTTCTTTATCTGAATATTGGTTACCATTATAATAGAATTGCCACAATTGATTTTCGTTTAGCCCTTTATTTTTGGTTTTTAAATTTTCTAAAATATTAAGTTCATTTTGCATCTTATCAAACTTATCTAATGTAGATTCATCGTATGTCCCAATATATTTTCCGTCTAAAGTTAACCTAATCTTATCTTTGTCTGCTCCTACCTCTGTTCTTCCAATTCCACTTTTTGGAACTTGCAGATTTGGGGAAGTTACATCTTCAATTTTATAATCCCCCTTGGGATAATTTAATTTTGATAATGCATCTGGCTTTGAAGTTCCTACTACGGACACAGCATCTTCTATCACGTCTCCATTCTTGTCAGTTACTCTAAATGTAAAGGTTTTTGTTACATCGCTCCAAGTCTGTGATTCAAGGTCCCATATTTGTAGTGGAGCATTACTAGTTGCTCTGTAATAATGTTTACCATCATTTGCTAAATGTCCATGTGTACCTCCGATTGGTATTTTTTCAGGCTCTGGTCGTGGAGCGGAGGGCGCCTTTGGTGCAGCAGGTGCCCTTGGTGCAGCAGGTGCAGGAGCAACTGAAGGTGCAGGTGCAGCTGGAGCTAAAGGTGGTAAGGGGGAAAGTGATTTTGCCTTTGCATCTTCTCTTGCTTGCTCAAGTTTCGCTTTTTGCTGTGCATTTGCTAAACCTTCTATCTCTCTTTCAGTTGCATCATAATCTTTTTGTGCTTGAAGTGCTTTTTGAAATGCTTCTTGTTGCTCTTTTCTGTCTGCTGAGTTAAGTGCTGTTATTGCAGCTATACGTGCATCTTCTCTTGCTTGCTCAAGTTTCGCTTTTTGCTGTGCATTTGCTAAACCTTCTATCTCTCTTTC
>JACPMP010000080.1 GCA_016185915.1 Candidatus Woesearchaeota archaeon | reverse complement strand
TATCTTGTAAGCTCCCATTGGGCTTAGCTTTAGTCTCTTAGCTATCTGATTTATGCTGTTTCTTTCCTTGAAATTCCTTACCAAAAAGTCCATTACCCTTGTCCCATTAACAGTTAAATCCTGCACGTTTTCACCTTATATGCTTGAAGTATATAATTATATACTAAAAGTATATAAATGTTTTGGTTTTGATAATGGATGTTTACTTTCTCAAGAGTCTGACTAGCAGAAGAATAAATACTATCACTGAGAATAAATAGAAAATCAAATAAATTCTAAACCTTGTGTAATTTAGGCTTAGGCTGTCTTTAAATTCGTACAAGTTTACAGCTTCAAACTTATTTGGCTGTTGGGAGTCCAATTGCCAATTCTTGTTGTAGTTTTCTGTGAAAATTATATATTCTTTATCTGGTTTTTCTATTGTATATTTTATTGGAGATTTCTTTGTGTAAGCCAAAGGTATTAATTCAGCATTTGGATCATCTGTTTGATAAAACTTATTTACTTCATTCTTGTTTTTGAATAAATAGAGATTTTCTGTCTCTTTAATTAAGTATAAATCAGATTGATTATTAAGATACATATAATTTTTATAATCAACCTCTTTCGCTAGGATAACATATTTTACATTCAATATTTTTAAGTTACTTCCTGTTATACTCTTATTCTTTATCAGTGACTCAATATACTTGGATCTTGGAGGGTTGGAAGAAGAGTATATTGTCCCAACTTCCATATTGTCGCCTTGTATTACCGGCTTGTCAAAGAATGAATTAGCTGGATTTGCTATTCTTTTATCTTGATTTGGTATCCATTTAAAGTCCATGTACAAGTGCCATGGAAGGAACAAAACATTAAAGTCTTGTTTGTCGATATTTAGATAATTGTTGATTTCATACCAATCTTTAGGATAGTCTAATGAAGCAAACAACTGCCAGAGCATAAGTGTTAATGTAATTGCTCCAAATCCAGATTTAGTGGTTGAATCACTTCAAGCATCACCTTCTTCACCTGTAACACTTGGAGTTCCTGTCACACTTACAGCAGTAACTAAAAATAATGTAGCAGGCACAACTGCATCACCTTCAACATCCAGATTAAGGATTACAGTCCCTGATGGTGTAACTGTTTTGCAGGACATTCCTTATGCAGTCCAGCAGTTAAATGGTTTAGCATCTCAAACAGATAGCGCAACCTTTTCAGCTGGACCTTATACAGGAGTATATACAATCCAAGACTGTGCAGATGACTCTAATGTTGTACAAGAATCAAATGAAGGTAACAACTGCCAAAGCTTGAATGTTAATGTTGCATGCCAACCTACTGTTGGACAACCCTGTGCCTGCAATGAATGCGGCTGTGGCGGCACAATAGGGTGTGATGGTGTATGTTATGGACAGAAGCCTACACCATGTAAGCCTGACTTAATTGTGAATTCAATAATTCTGACGCCTAGCACTCCATCAGCAGGACAGCAAGTAACACTTAGCGCTACAATAAGAAATGAGGGTCCAAGAGCAGTTGCTTCGTCGTCCAATGCAAGAGTACACTTTACAGCGCCACCCGGAGTCATCATAGATGATATTATCTATACAATTAATCCATTGCCCGCTTATGGAACACAGTTTGACCAAGCAGTTTTGACTGCTGGTCCTGCAGGAACTTATACAATTCAAATCTGCACAGACGACTCTAATGTTATAGACGAAGTCAACGAATTCAATAACTGCAACTCGCTGACGGTAAATGTACAATAGCAATCATTATAGATGGAAATTTGTAATTTTTTGTATTATTCTAATCATGTACCCTAATATTACCCTTGCCATTGAAAACTATGGACGCGGCTTATATGGCTTAGGAATCTATGGTTTGAGTGAATGCGGCAATGACGTTTGCGAGTCTGGCGAATCTTGCAGCTCATGCAGTTCTGATTGTGGAGCATGTCCAGCTCCTGCTGCGCCACCAGCTGTAGACGGTGGAGGTGGTGGAGGCGGCGATCTGGTACTTTACAGATGGGAATGTAATGATTGGTCGGAATGTACTCCTGAAGGCATTCAAACCAGAGTATGTAGTGCCGTTGGGGTTATCCCAGATGGATTTGGAAAGCCGGCTGAGTCAAGGCAATGTAATTACACTCTGCCGATTGAAATAGTGGAAATTCCGACGGCAAATGAGACAAAAATAACAAGACAAATAAAGCGTGTCTCAAAAGAAAAAATTAAAGAGTCAGAGAAAGCTCCTGAAGTTGAATCAATTACTGGAAGGATAGTACGTTTCACTGAAAGAATTGGTACTCCTTCTCAGCTATTTGTAGGGGGTTTGATAACAACAGCAATAATCATTGCAATAATCATAATGCGTATCGAATCAAAGGGCTTTTTCAAAAGATAGGTGATAGTTCTAATCCAACGCAAAATTCTCTTCTTTAATCGTGTTGAAAATGAGTTTTGTTTCTGTTCTTTCCACAAATTCAAAAGTCTGCAATTATTTTCTCGCCTTCAGATTGCACACCATGGCTGCTTTTGTCATGAATTTCAGATTCTTTTCTATTTCTTTGTTGTATGAAAAATATGAAGTATTTTGCATGCTTGAAAAAAATTTTAAATTTTTTCATTGAATTCTTCTCTCAAATTAAACAAAAAATAAGAATAAACCAAAATAATTATAAATCAACAATAATTCACTCTTAATATGCCAATTGAAAGACCAGCTTGGGTAAAGGACAAGAAAACAGCAGAAGATTTTGAAGTCATACAAGTTAAAAAATGGGATGACTACAAGGACTTCAAGACTGATGAGGGCTGTTATGTTTTAATTAAGGTGCACTGGGACAGAGGTGATATTGGAGTTGGTGTATGCGACTACAATCACGTTATATTAAAAGAATTCAGAGGCAGAAGAGCACAAGATTTGTACACGGCTATTTTTGACTACAGCGAGAAAAACAATAAGAACTGGTTCAAAAGATTAGACCACGCTGCATATCTCGGCAAAGAATTGAAGAAAGCGGAGATTTGCTTGTCTATTGGAACTGAGTATGTGCAGGAGTAGTTTTAAAACATAAATTAATTTTCTTCAATAAAATGTCTATTGCGACTGTGGTTAAGGAATTACGTGAAAGAGATTGGGTTATTGTACCAAGATCTTTAGAGTCAGATACAGAGTTGCACTTAGAATTTTGTACTGCTATTTTTGCTCATAAGATAGATGACAAACAAGCGCCATATTTAGTGATACATAGCCCTCCAGCAGTTTTAGGTCTGCTTCCAATACCTGCATTCGTTATGCAGGAAGCAATGACTGGTGAGTTTTATAATAACCCTAAAGATGGTGATACACCTATCTCTTTACGAGATATATTAAATACATATGAACATGAATTAAAGAGAATAGGAGAAGGACAACCAAGATTAGGAGTTTACATGGCTAGTGGAACGAGGCTTAATCACACAGATTTAGCAATTGCGAGAAATTTTTTGATGCATGAAAGATATTCTCTATTAGGGGCAGAGTTGAATAGACCAGTAAGAGTAAGAATAAGTCCAACTCAAGGCATAATACAATTTATAGATCGCCTATGTGATAGAGAAATTATGCAACCTTATGAAATAGGAACGGAGTACCAATTAAATTTGAGATAATCTTTGATTATTAAATCTTATTCTCTTAATCTCTCCAACCATATCACTCGCCAAATAAGTAAACCCTTTTTTCTTCTTCATTAAAATGTCGCCAACCAATCCGTTAAAATATGCTGCATTGATTGCGCTTTGCAGCAAATCCTTGCTTTGTGCAAGAAAACCAGCGCACAATCCTGCTAAAACATCTCCTGTGCCGCCTTTTGTCATGCCAGCATTTCCAGTTTTGTTATAAAAAATTTTATCTTTTGAAATGATAACATCAATTCTGCCTTTCAATAGAATTATATTATTCTTATCTAAGAATTCTTGAGTCGCTTTTTTGATAAATTGAGATTTTTTAATAATATTTTTTTCGTTATTGATGTTTTTAATGGACGATTTATTAATGTGCGAATTGTATAAAAAATATTCCAATTCCTTTGAATGTGGCGTAATTATCGAGTTTTCAGCATCATCCATTGAAATTGATTTAACAGCATCAGCATCAATAACTTTTAGTTTTTTTATACTTTTTACTGTTTTTTTGCAGAATTTTTTTGTATCATTGCCCAAGCCAATTCCATTTCCAATTAATAAAACGTCAAATTTGTCCATTAAATTTTTTATAATGTTAAAATGACTTGACTTGAAATAATCTCCTTTTAGTTTCATTGTTACCAAATCAGGAGAATAAGCATTTATAGCCCATGCCACTTTTTCAGGTGCAATAATCTTGACTAAATCTGTGCCGCTTCTCAATGCCGCCAATCCAGCTAAAGCGACAGCGCCAACAAAATCCTTAGAGCCGCCAACAACAAGAACTAAGCCATTGTCGCCTTTATGGCTGTCTTTCCGTCTTTTTGGAAGCTTTATTTGGGATTTTGTAATGAAGTGCATTTTACTTTGGCAACCCGATGTCAACAACAACCGTCTTATCCTGTAATTTTTCAAGCCCTTTTTTCAAGTCATGAAATGTCACAACTAAATCTGCATTAACACATTTATCAACTATATTTCCTGTGTCGGGGTCTAAGCCTGTTGGAATGTCAACAGAAACTTTGTATGCCTTTGAATTATTCATATCGTCAATTATAGCAGAAATCTCTCTGTTTAATCCGCCTTGTATTCCAATGCCTAAAATTGCATCGATAATTATGTCATATGCATCAAAATCTACTTCATCATCAATAAGAAATTGTATTTTTTCATTATGCTCAATTTTTTTAAAGTTTATCATCGCTTCTTTTTTTAGTTTATTTTCATCGCCTATGAATAAGACGTCAGTTTCAGCCTCATCACTTAAATATCGCGCAGTTACGAAACCATCGCCGCCATTATTCCCATGGTAGCAAACAACAAGAATTTTTTTATTCTTCAAGTCAAATTCCTGCCTTATGACTTGATAGACAGCCTTGCCGGCATTCTCCATCAAAATAAATCTGGGAATGCTGCTTTTGGCTTCTAAAATTCTCATATCCTGTGATGAAATCATAGTGACATTGAAAAAAAATTTCAGCAAAGCTGAAGTTTTTTTCCAGATGTAAAATATCTGAAAATTTTTTAAGCATAGCTTAAAAAATTTTATAATTCAAATTGTTTTAATTTTTCCTTTGCATCAACATTATCATCAAATCTGCTTATTAAACCTTCCTTTTCTTTTTCAGTTAAGCATCCAACTTGAACCAAAAAATCTGTAAAGTCAATTGTTCTAGCATTTGTTATTCTTTCTAACAAAAAATTATACGGGTAGTTCATCGCAGGCTTTATAATTCTTTTCCTCATTAAATCTATGATTGTTTTGTTCATCCATTCTATGACAATATCATTTTGCACAGCATTTAGGAAAGAATCATCAGGAAATGCCTCATTTAAAAATTTTACCATCTTATTGAAGTCGTCCGGCACTTGAGGCAGGATATGCTCCATTGCTCCACAGTCTCCAAACATTCCCTCCTTCAAATGCATTCCATCCTGATTGAGGAAAGGTCCTCTGTTGAAAGGAAACAACCTGCACACATAAGCCCTCTTTGTATGGTAGATGGAGCATTTGCTGTCCTTTAAAAGAGGGCACGCATCTGTTTTGCTGTCCATAAAATATGTCAAAATTATTGCTTTGTTCGAGTTTAAGTCCATAATTGCCCTTAATGGCTTTATTTTTGCATCGACATTAACTTCATGCTGCCATTCCTTAAACCTTTTTGCCTCCCAGTCCCATAATGGAAATGTCATTTGCTCAACCGGAACAAGCTGAACCACAGGCATTTTTCCAAAAACATTTTGCTTAAGGAATTCTCTGTCCTCTTTTGGAACAATTCCTCGTATATGGCTACAGCAACTGCCGCATGCATTGCATTTAAATTTTGGAGTTTCGGATTGGATTTTTATTAGCATTTTGAATTAATTTTTATTGTGTTTTTATTTAATGTTAAATTTTTGTTACTTCTTAACCCTGCACCCGCCACTCGGCAAAGCTCTTATTATCTCATCAATAGTGCCACCAATTTTATGCTGTATGTGTTTTGCAACCGCACTTGTTTTTTCATTGCCTTGCTCTAAAATAACATATTTCTCGCAATTTGCTTTGACAGAATCAATTGGTCCAGACATAATTTGCCGAGCTTTTGTTATTCCGACAGCCAAGTTAATTTTGTTGTTGATGTAGTTTGTTTTGCCATAAATCATAAAAGCTCCTTTTCCCATATACTCTCCAGCTTTTGTCTTTTTGCTGACTTGCTCTGGATTGACGTAAAAAACAGAGCTTGTTTGCAACCCAAGTTTCCACGCTTTGCTAAATGTACAGGTTGCATCCGCTACCTCTTCTTTTGTTTTTTCTCCTATTTGCTTGCCTTCATTTTTCACAACAAAAAATGGAGAGCCAGCCATATCTGTATGAAACACCAAATCATCTGGCTCGGTATGCTTTTTAATCACAATTTCGTTAGAAGTAGCATCTCTGCCGCCTATAACCAAAAACCCTTCCGAACTTATAAACCACCTGAATTTCTCATACCATTCATGCTTCCTTTCTTTTAATTCATCTTGTTTGGACTTTTCCAAAATTATTTTTTCCTTTTTCGCTTCTAATTCCTGCAAATTTTTTAGATTTTCCTTTAATGCTTTCTCTGCGCCTTCTATTTTCCTCTTTATTTTCTTGGCTTTTTCAAAATAAACGGCAGCGTTCTCATCGATGCTTTTTGTCAAGTTCAGTATAAGTCTCGTCATTGAATTTTGATTGTTTTTATTGATTTTTCATTAATTTGTTTTTAATGTTTTTATTAATGCAAACTCGATTTATTTTATTATTATTTTTGTTTCATACACAACGCATTAAACGATTTTTTCCATTAACCCTTTCAAAATCCTCAAAAATTGTTTTTATTGATGTTTTATTTATTGATTTAATTTTATTTTTATTG
>JACPMP010000073.1 GCA_016185915.1 Candidatus Woesearchaeota archaeon | reverse complement strand
ATTGGGGCAAAAACGTGGGTTAAGAGGTGGGAAGTGTTTATTTTATTTATTAAAATTGAAATGTTTTCGTTAATGTTTAACCGTTAATGTATTTTTATAGGGCATGTAGAGGATGATTCGGAGATACTGTTAAAACCAAAAATCTTTTAAATAACACTAGATAACTTCTTTTTGGGGGTAAAAGTAAAATGAGATTAACTCTAGCAGAGCCAAGCTACTTAAAGGAAAGCATATCAATAATTTCTGATTTAGTCAATGAAGCGAGATTTAAGATAACTCCAAATGCAATTGAATTAGTTGCAATGGATCCTGCGAATGTTGCAATGGTTGTTTTCAAGCTGTTAAGCAGTTGTTTCACAGAATATGATGTCAAAAAAGACACAGAAATTGCAATAAACCTAAGCAATCTAAAGCAAGTTCTAAGAAGGGCATCTCCAAAAGATATGCTGACTCTGGAATTGGATGCTGACAACATGCTTAAGGTTACATTAAAGAGCAACACAACAAGGACATTTAATCTGCCGATAATCGAATTGGAAGAAAAAGAACAAAAAGTTCCTGATCTAAAGTTTCCAGTTACGATAAAAACATCATCAAGCATCTTAAATGAGGCAATTGCAGATGTTGACGTTGTTGGAGAGAGTGTTGCATTCATAGCTGAGCCAAAGAAATTCACTTTAAATGCAGAAGGTGACCTTAACCAAGCCAAGATTGAAATTAAGGAAGATGATGCTACAAAGGTAAGCACAAGCAGCGATGAGAAGTTTAAATCAAAATACAGCATTGAGTATTTGAAGAAAATGATTAATGGCTCAAAGCTTAGCGAGGATGTTGTAATACAATTCAGCAAAGACTATCCTTTAAAGCTTGAGTACAAGGCAGTTGATAAGGTAATGCTGAGCTTTATTCTTGCTCCGAGGGTGGAGAATGATTAAAATATTTTTTTGGTTAGATGGATAATTATTGAATCTAAGTGATTGAAAAATGACGATTTACCCTAATGAAGCTTACCAACCAGTTATAGATTTTTATGGTAAACTTCCACAAGGTAAGAAGGATGCTGCAAATAAAATTTTAGATGATTTCAAAAAGAGATATAAAGAAGGTGAAGCACCACCTGAAGAAATGTTGAGTAGCCTAAAAGCACTTGTTAGCAAAAAAGAGGGTGGACTTGAATCAAAGATTAAAGCACAGCCATCTTCTGTTTTTGAAAGAATTGGCAGTTTTTTTTCTAAACCTGCTGTAGCTGCAAGCGCTACTGCATTATTGCTTTTATATTTGGGTTTGCCTCCCTTATACTAACCGTTAATTTTATAAACAACAATCCTAAAAATTTCTTTATGGAAGATAAATCACATTCTTTTTTACTCGATTGGACAATCAGCTTTATCAAAAACAAGGATATTGTTGCAAAAAAGATAGAAAAAATTGAAAATGGAAAAGATGGTTTTGATTTGTATGTTAAATACAAAGACAGACAGCAGTATTTTATTATAGTTCCAAACATCACTGATATTGATTCACTTATTCAAAAAATAAATAATAACTTTTATTTTAGCATAGTAACCCTTAATTCAAAAGAGAATTTTGATATTATATTAAAAAACTGGGATAAATTAATTAATTTTAAATTCCTTAACTTAATTTTTGTAAACCCATTTTCAGAATTGGACAAGAAATGGATTGTTTTTCCATATACTCATCATAAAATCTGTGATGAATCCTCTTTGGAAACTGGGTTAAAGGCAATGTTTGATATGGTTGAGCCGATTGAAGAGGGGCAATTAATTGCAAAAATCACAAACTAAAAAGAATGATTTGTCCAGCAAACCCAGAAAATATTGGAATAAGAAGATTGTCATCAAGCTCGTCAACCAAAGTCTCTACAATTGTTGCGACAAGTGCCATGCCTAATATAACATATATGCTGTCAAGTACAAAAAAACCAACTACAAGGTTTGTTCCTAACTCGCCCAAAAACCCAGCCCATGTCTTGTTTCTGTAAATAAGCGTTGTTCCATATCTTTTCCCAATTAAAGCAGCTGCCATATCGCCAAAAGTTGTCATAAGCAATGCTGCTAAAGCAATTTTATAATCAAAAACTGCAAGCGAGATAATTGTTGCTGATAAAAAATAGATAACGCCATACATCTTGTTTTGCTCCTTTGGCCTTATAAATTTGGAAAAGAAAGGCATTTTCCATCCTAGCTCAAGCCTGAAATATTCTAATATTAAAAAAAAGATTAGCAATGCAACAAGAAACAGCAAAGCCAATTGCTTTCCATAACTGTTTTGGATAACATCGTAGATTATAAGTACAATAAGGATTGTTATATGAATAATCTTTCTTCCTATCTCATGAAACAAGCCCCATACCATAGAACGAACTTATTGGATTGAATATAAATAAGTTTCTAAAATTATAACTATATTAAAGGGTTAGTAAAAGACATTAATTTTTGGACAAAATTCAATCCGTTGCTTCGCAACAAAAGTTACACTCGGCGAAAATTGTCCTGCCACTAATTTTCGCCTCAAATTATAACAATAATTAAAAACTAAAGTTTTGTAATTTCATTTATAAATAAAAATATAAGGAAGAACATTCATTTGTAAGTTGGTGACCGACAAATGAAACAAGTCCTTCCAAAGTTGAAAGAAGTAAACAAATATTTAAATTTTTTGAAAAACTGCTTT
>JACPMP010000068.1 GCA_016185915.1 Candidatus Woesearchaeota archaeon | reverse complement strand
TGATGTGAAATGGCTTGAAGAGTTGAAAATAGAGCCAATTGAAATTTTGAATAAGGATGGAATGCTTAATGAAAAGGCAGGCGGGTTTGCAGGTTTGCATGTTAAAAAGGCAAGAGAAGCTGTGACAAAAGCATTAGAAGAAGAAAAAAGAATTGCAAAACTTGAGCCAATAAAACATGTCGTAAATGTTCATGAAAGATGCGAAACAGACATTGAGATTTTGAACACAGATCAATGGTTCATCAAGTATCTTGACTTAAAAGATGAATTCATAAAATACGGACGCAAGATTAAATGGTATCCTGAGCATATGCGCGCAAGATATGAAAACTGGATTAAGGGCTTGAAGTGGGACTGGAACATTTCAAGGCAGAGGCATTTTGGGATTCCAATTCCAGTTTGGTACTGCAAGAAATGCAATGAAATTATTGTTGCAGATGAAAAACAGTTGCCGATTGATCCACTTGTAGATAAGCCATTAAGAAAATGCAAATGCGGTTCAAATGAATTTACAGGCGAGAAAGATGTACTTGATACATGGGCAACTTCTTCTTTAACACCCGATATTGCAGTTGAGCTGTTTAAAGATAAAAAAATTTACAAAAAACTGTTTCCGATGAGCTTAAGGCCGCAAGCGCATGACATAATTACATTCTGGCTTTTTAATACAGTTGTAAAAAGCTATTTTCATCATAAAAACATTCCTTGGCATAATACGATGATTTCTGGCTGGGCTCTTGACCCTCATGGAAAGAAAATGAGCAAGAGCAAGGGAAATGTAATTGACCCGAGAGAGATGATTGCAAAGTATTCTGCTGACTCATTAAGATTTTGGGCAGCTGGCAGCAGATTAGGAGATGATTTGCCATTTCAGGAAAAAGATTTAGTTACAGGGAATAAATTCACTACAAAAATATGGAATGCTTCTAAATTTGCTTTTATGCACCTTTCTGATTACAATGGACAAAAGCCATCAAAACTTGAGCCGATTGACCGATGGATTTTATCAAAGCTTAGTAAAGTTGTAAAAGAAAGCACTGAAAATTTTATGAATTATGAATACTCCCACACAAAGCTCGAGACAGAAACATTTTTCTGGCACACCTTTTGCGATAATTATTTAGAAATCATAAAAGATAGGATTTACAATGCTGACAAAAGAGGAAAAGATTCAAGATTGTCTGCTCAGTATGGGCTTTATCAAACATTATCAACCATCATTAAATTAATGGCACCGATAATGCCTTTTATTGCAGAAGAACTCTATCAACTTTACTTCAGAAAACATGAAAAAATAAAAAGCATTCATCTGACAAAATGGCCTGACATAAATGTGATAGACGAGCATGCCGAGCATGTTGGCGATTTTGTTGTTAAAGTTGTTGAATTTGTAAGAAAGCATAAGTCAGAAAGACATTTGTCGTTAAAGACTCCAGTTAAAAAACTTCTAATAAAATCAAAAATTGAGGAAAAAGATTTTGACAGTGTGGAAGCTGAGATAAAAGCAGCAACATCAGCAGAGCAAATTGTTTTTGAGCCGACTAGAGGCAAAAAGACAGAGAAAGATTTGGAGATTGAGGTTGAGATTTGAAAAAGATTTAGATGTTGGTATTTTTATTCTATTATTTTTTAAATAATTATTTTAAAGGTTGAGTTTACCCTAATTTTTGCACTCTAATCTCCAGATATGTATAAGTGTAAGGTCCTCTATCCCCCCCTACTCCCATTCCTCCGTATATAGGTCTAGGCAATTCTGCTTCAATGAGTTGCGCGAGTGGGCCAGTAACCTCACTTGCTCGTGCTGAGGCAAAACTTAAATCCGGTTCTGCCACTTCCCTTCTTTCTTTGAATGCTCTCTCTCTCGCAATAGCTGCCCTCGTATGTGCTACATGTGAACGCAGGAGTTGTTCTAATACTACTCTAGCCCCACTAATTTCGTATCTCCCTTCTCTTATCCCATCAAATTCCCTTGCAGTTAATAAAAAATCATAACATTTTGAAGCTGCGTTGTCCCCTATAACCGTTCTTCTTTTGTATCCTCAAGGATAATGCCTTTCTTTTTTAAATCTTCCCTTATTTTATCTGCTTTTTCAAAATCTTTTTCCTTTCTTGCCTTTTCCCTTTCATCGATTAATTTTCTTATTTCTGGACTTAATTTTTCTTCTTCAAAATCAATTACTGCTAAAACTTTGTTGAAGTCTCTCATTAGCTCAATTATTTTTTCTGCATCTTTTTTTCCAAGTTTATTTTCCATTATTAAAGTATTAATCTCTTTTGCAAAATCAAAAATGTGTGACAATGCAATGCTAATGTTCAAATCATCGTCCATTGCTATTTCAAACTGTTTTTTTGTTTTTTGAATCAGTTTATCAATTTCTTTATTTTTACTTTTACTTTTGACTTCTCTTAACTTAATCATGAAATCATTTAATCTCTGAACTGCATTTTCTGCAGCTTTGACTGCCTCTTCTGTGAAATTCAATTGGACTCTGTAATGTGCTGAAAGAAGTAGATACCTTATTGCTTTTGGGTGATAGCCCTTAGCCAGCAAATCCCTTAAAGTATAAAAATTTCCAAGCGATTTGCTCATTTTGTGCCCATCAACAAGCAAATGCTCATTGTGGAACCAATAATTTACAAATTTTTTATTTGTTGATGCTTCGCTCTGTGCAATCTCATTCTCATGATGGGGAAATACCAAGTCAACACCGCCAGCATGAATGTCAAAATGCTTTCCTAAATATTTCATTGACATTGCAGAGCATTCAATGTGCCAGCCTGGCCTTCCATTGCCTATCTCTGTTTTCCAGACAACATTGCCATCTTCCTTGTCATAGTTTTTCCACAATGCAAAATCCCGTGCCTGTTCCTTTTCATACTGGTCTTGTTTTACTCTTTTGCCGGTTTCCAATCCTTCCAATTTTGTATGGGACAATTTGCCATAATCCTTGAATTTGGAAATATCAAAATAAATTCCGTCTTCGCTTTTGTACGCAATCTTATTATTTAGCAAATTTTTAATTATTGCAATCATCTCTTTTGTATGTTCTGTCGCTCGTGGAAAAATGTCTGCTTTTTCTATGTCAAGCGTTTCAATGTCCTCGAAGAATGCCTTTTCGTATCTTCTTGTATACCCCTTTAAAGAAATCCCTTCTTTATTAGCCCCTTTTATTGTCTTGTCGTCAACATCCGTGATGTTCATAACATGCTTTACCTTGAAGCCCTTGTATTTTAAGTATCTTTTGAGAACGTCACTGCATACATAAGCTCTGAAGTTGCCGATGTGAGCATAATTCCAGACCGTTGGTCCGCAAGAGTAGATTTTAACCTTACCTTTTTCTATAGGTTTAAAGATTTCTTTTTTTCTCGTTAATGTGTTGTAAAGTTTCAATGACATCTTATTTAGAATTTTTTAATGAGCTTTTAATTGTTTTTATCATCATATAAACTGAATAATAAAATAAAAAAGCGAGGGATGGGATTCGAACCCATGAATAAGCGGGCTTTGCGCAATTTCATCGCTAAATCATATTTAGTTCGTATGGCTTGCTTTGCAGCCGCTCCCCTTAGGCCGCTTGGGCACCCTCGCTTAAATAAAAATTATACCCTGAATTCCTAATTTTTCAATCCGTTGCTTCGCAACATAATATTGTGCTCGGCAAATTTTGTCTGCCATTAAAATTTGCCTCGCCTATTCATCGAAAATTGAAAATTTTCGAGTGCCATCGAAAATGCTTCGCATTTATCGAGGTATTCATTAAATCATTTACAAGCGGGTTACCTTTATAACTTTTTAATCAAAATGTTGGTAAATGCTTCGCATTTCCGATCATGCTCGAAAATCTACGATTTTCGACAGGTCGCTTTCGGTTTATTGATTTTCTTTTTTAATGATTTGTTTTTATTGAGTTTTTCGTCAATATTCAATCTTTATTGATTTTATTATTTCCATAAATCAAAAATTATTAACTAAAACAATGAATAGAATTAACAACAACAATAGCATCTATAATAATCTTCCCTAATCATAAGGTGGCTGAAAAGCCAACGCATATTTAAAGTTTTATATTTCCGCATTTTTACTTATACTTTGATTCTTCGTTGCGGTTGTTGAAATCTACAACTAATAAATTTTGAAGAAAGTCTTCAAAATCTTCACTGTCCGCAGAGTTTAGTTTTGTCTTTTGCACCAATTTTAACACCTCCAGTTTGTTTAGAAAAAAGCAAGGTTAAAATCGGCAACTAACACATCACAGAATATTTTGTGTGGATAGGCCTAAATGTATGCAGAATGCACTTTCCCATCCATGTGTTATTTGCCATTTTTGATGATTTAATATCAAGCTTATATTTAAATGTTATGTTTTTAAGGCTTTGCCGAAACCCTCCCTCTATAAAATAGTAAGATTCTCCTTTCTTTAGAGGATGAATTACTTTTCTCAATAAAATTAATAAAAAAATAGAGATGAATCTACGTGCAGCGTAGAAAATCAATCGAAAAATTATCTCTTTATTCTGGCATCTCCAGCTTAAAGCGAGAGTCCCATCTCCCCACTTTCTCTTGACTACAGAGTTAACAGTTTCATTCTTGCTTCTTTGATGATATTTCTTCCTGCTGTAGCCTCTTTTCATCTGCTTTCTGTACTTGCCGGAAGTTTTCCATATCGGAACATCATCATTTCTTGCAGGAATAATGGACATAGCTTCCATGAATTCTCTTATGAATTCATGTACCTTTTCATCGTCATATCCCTTGTCAAGAACCACAAGCTTTACAGATTTTCCAAGTTTCATGACTTTCTTGGCTACTGGCTTAAACTTTTTTGCATCTCCACCAGACTTTCTTGATATTGAGATACCTATCGGCATTTGCGTTCTTAACTCGACCATTATCTGAACATACAAATACTTCTTTTTCTTACGCTTCTTTGGTGGTCTTCCACGACGTTTCTTGCGATTTTTTCTTTGATAATACTCTATCCTAAAGATATAATAATGGCTTATTTTTCTCGACTTAAAGCCTGTGCCATCTTGACCAAGCACAAGCTTCTTTATGCCTGTTCTTGCCGTTGCTTGAAGCAAAACAAGCTCCAAAACAGTCTGCTTTATGAGTTTAGCAAATTTGTTCAGAGTGTCCGGATGCGGCAATGATTTCAGCTCAAGATACCCTACAACATGGGGCATTTCTATAAGCTCTTCATCTATAAATGAGTCGTAGCCTGCCCCTGTCTTTTGCTTTAAACAAAGCAAAACTATTTTCTGATGGTTCGTATACAGCTTGTTGCTGAATTTCGAAGAATACCTTTTTATTCCAGCTCTTTTACATAGTTCTATAATCCGTTTGCAAATTCGGATTAGTGGGGTGTCGGTTGTCATGGTGGAGTACCTCCAACCACCCCCATTTTTACTATTGTAAATCAAGATTGATTTCTTCTCTATAATCCATTCATGAACTACTTATTAAAGAATTCTTAAGTCAAAGGGTTTCGGCAAAGCTGTTTTTAAAATTCAGCCCTATATTATTCCGCCGAATAATGCTCCAAGTATTTTCATAAACAAGAAATATAAGGAAATTGAGCCAAAAACGTAGATTGGAATATATTTAAGCCCGCCTTTCATGTCGCCCTTTTCAACAATAGACACTATCAGGGAAGAGAATAATGATATTACAAAAATTGCCGCCACAGAAAACATCCTGAAATCCTGTGGGTTTATACTAACTTTTGAAAATACAAAAGGCAAAGTAGCTGCTTTTTGTGTTGCAACTGAAAGCTTGCCTATAAAATTTATTATTAAGATAAGAAGATTAAACGATAGCGCGAAAAGTAAAGGGCTTATAACAACAACAATCACTGATATAAAGATTACGTATGCTATTGCTGCTGCTGACATCTCATCCTTTAATGCCTTTGTTTCCTTTAAATTATCAACAAGCCTGTCTATTAGTTCGGCGACATTGCCGCCGCTTTCTAATTCGCTTATTATCAAATCAACAGTGCGCCTGAGCATTAATGAATCATATTTATCAGCCAGTTCCGTAAGCGCTCTACCGACCTCGTAGCCTGTCATAACCTTTTTTGATGCCTTAGCCATCTCACTTCCAAGAACATTAAAGCGAGGCTTAACAGCACTCCATAATGCCCTTTCAAAAGTCATGCCGCCCTTTAAATTGGCTGAAAGCACTTGCAGAAAATCTGGAAGCTGCTCTTCCATTTTTTTTGTCCTGTAGTATATTTTTAAGTCTAAGTAGAAGTACACTAGCAATATAAACAATGTAGCAAAAAATAGCTGGATTAGAAACCAGCTTAAGAATGATAAAACACCAACACCAAAACTTTCATATTTCACCTTAAGGTATGGGTAAACGAAAATGATGAATATCAATGTTGTCATTAGAGCTGTAACATAAAACAACAAACCAAAGAACTTGTAAGGAACTTCGTCAAAGTCCGCTTTTAGCATATACCTTCTTAAATTTGGCCTAAAGTTTTTTGGGACAAAGGCCTTTCCAAACTCTTCCAAAAATATTATTTTAAGCGCCATTTAAAGATTCACCATCGGTCTTATGGACTTGAAAAGTGCTATAAAGATGAATTCCAGCACTACAACAAAAAATGTGAAAACAAGAAGCCCTTTCAAATCAATTTGAATGCTGACAAAGCTTGATATGACAATAAACAGAGCCACTCCAAGAGATGGCAGAATAACAGCGCCAAGCATATAAAAAATCACCAAGGTGTTGAGTTTTTTGCCGTATTTTTTTATTTCGAGCTCTTCTTCTCTTGCTATTTCCTCCAAAACAGATTCAAGCGGCTTAGTAACATCTATGCCGAGCTGCAAGGCATTGTTTATATGAAATAGGATTCTTCTTAATTTGTCAGACGGAGAGTATATCATCGCATTATTCAATGCATTTTCTATAGTATTTCCAGTGTCTATGTCATCAACAATCTCTTTAATATACTTTGATGCGATTCCTCTGCTGCTTGAGGTCTCAATAAGTGCATTCAACAAGGGCCTTCCAGAATATAGCTTTACAAGCAAGTATCTCCCAACAAATAGCACTTCCTTATTGATTTCACGCTCCCTCTGCCTTATTTTTGCTTTGACTGCAAGCAGGGAATATTCAAAAAATAAAATGAATAAAATTACGAAAATGGGAATAAGCAAGAAATACGGCAGTTTTGCCCTTTGCAGCATGAAAAAAAAAAGAAAAGTTAATAAAAATGCATATAAGGCAGTTACCTTAAGGTTTCTGTTTACATACTCTATTGGAGAGTAGCGTAAATGCGCTATTCTAAGTTCACTTTTGAGAGCTGGAAAAAATGAAGCTATCCTATTCACAAAACCCAAGTTAAACACCCTTTAATTGCATAAATGGCTTATTGTGATAGTATTTCGACATTATTAACCCTATTTTATTAACATCTGCCATATTCTTGCTTGCTATCCATTTTAAAATTGTAATCTTTGACTGCATATCTGCATAAATCTCTTGTTTTGAAAGTCCTGTGTAAAGGTTTAAGGTTTCAACAATAGCAAGCGGCTCGTTAATGATTTCCAAAGCATCTCTTATCGGGTTCGATTGCATCAATACCCTTGCATCGCCATTTGGAAGTATTTCAGCAATTTGCAAGGTTCTTCTTCTGCCAGTTCGTCTATTAATGTGCTGCACAACAACCAAAGAAAGTGCTGATAAAAGCTGCTTGGGCAAATCAATGGGCGGATTGGTAAGCCTAATTATTGTTTCTCTTACATTGTTTGCGTGCAAAGTGCCATAGACAGAATGGCCAGTATGCATTGCCTCAAAAAGCACTTCTGCTTCCCTTTTTCTTCTTATTTCTCCTACTATAATCCTATCAGGCCTCATTCTTAAAGAATTAACCACCAAGTCCAGCATTTCTATGCCTCCTTTGCCTTCAGGATTTGGCAATCTTGTTTCCAGCGGCACCCAATGCAGAATACTTGGCAGCATTAATTCCCTTGTGTCTTCCATTGATATTATCCTTTGATTTGGCGGGAAAAAGTTAGAGATGACATTAAGCATGCTTGTCTTTCCAGAGGCAGTGCCGCCTGCAACAATAATTGATAATTCGTTTTGCACAGCCATCCAAAGCAATGCAGCACCTTCATAAGATATTGTTTTTTCCTTTATAAAGTCAGTGATTGTCCATGGTTTTACTGCAAATTTTCTTATTGTCATGGTATTTCCTTTTGATGATATCGGGCTTAAGGTTGCATTTACCCTATCGCCTGTTTTTAGATGAGCGTCCATCAGTGGATTTAATATTGTGATTTCTTTGCCAACATCCCTGCCTATTATGGTTGAGTAATGCCTTATCCTTGATTCATTTGGCACTAAAACATTCGTCTTTAGCCAACCATATCTTCTATGATAAACCCATACAGGCTCCTTTGCATTGTTTATGACAATCTCTTCAAGATTTGTGTCTTTCAGCAATATATCCAAATTTCCAAGCCCAATATTCTGCTGCAAGATGTAATTAATGAGCATGTCCATTGTTTTTTTGTCAGCATTTGGAAAATATTTTGCCAGCAACTTCAGTATTTTGTCTTTAAACTGCTCCTGTACGTCATAAACGCTTGCCTCTTCGCTTAATGTTTTTGTTTCTTCTGTGACAAACTCATCCCTTATCTTCTCAAGAATTATCTTTGTTGTGTCGCTTATGTTTGTTATAGAAATATTATATATTGGCACTGACTCCTCCTCTTTTGTTGTTATGGCAACATCAACAACTATGTTGTTAACATTCAGTTCATAAGTGTCAATTATTTTCTCTCCTCTTTCCATTTTTAGATTTTGATTAATTTATTTTTATCGTATTTATGAAAATATTTTTCCAATATTCTGTTTTTTATTATATTTACTCATTATTGGTTTTTGATTTGTTTTATTTAATGTGAAATTGATTTTTTTGTAATGTTATCCTCATCTCACACAACTCAGTGACTTGTGAGCGAGTTCGCAACGAGCTCACTCGCATTCGACTATATTTTTGCCAGTTATTTTAATCAACACTTATCAAAAATTATTTTTTTTATTTGATGTTCAATCATTATTGTTTTTTTGTTTATTGGGCTCTTATTCTTGAATTTGATTTGTATCACTGATTTTTTATTTTGTTTTCGTTAATGCGAATTTAATATTATTTTTAATTGATTTTTATTCATCGACATGACGCATTAACTTTTATTTTTAAAATGTCGGAAATTTTCATCATCTATTGAAACTTGTAAAAATTTTCGAGCATGCTCAAAAATTCTCTTATATATTCGTAAATTGGAATTTTTGACAAATCACGAAAGTTTTTTTGGGTTTTTATTTTTTAATTATTTTATTGGAATTTTTATTGAATTATTTTTTTAATGAGTTTTTTGTTAATGTTTAATTTTTATTGAGTATTTATTTTTTAATTATTTTATTGATATTTTATTTTGAAATTTTTATTGGATTTTTATTTCATTGCAATGTCTTAATCTTTGCATGTATCGCTTTTGCTTCTGCGTCATTTGGTTCAAGCTGGAGTGCTTCCTGTATATCCTTCGACGCTTCATTATAAAAGCCCCTTTTGATTTTTTCTTTTGCGCTCGCTTTTTTTGAATTTAAAAGGATTGATTTTGTTGGAGTATTTGTCTGTGCAGGCATTGTTTGTGAAAATACATTTTGATTGCCAATTGTATCTGGTTTTATTTGCATATGCATATTCGGTGCAATTATTTGCTGCTGAAATTGCGATGACTGCAAGTTTAATTGTTTTTGCAGATTAGATATTTCCGTGTAAATGCTAAGGCCCTTGTAAATATCCAAAATCCTCATGCCAATTGAGTTCTTATGCCTCAAAAAGCCCTCTGGCACTTGATTGTAGAGCTCAATGCACTTGTTATAGTTTACAATGGCATTTATGAAGTCATTTGCCCTTATTGAGGAATTTATCTTGTCTATTAATTGATTCATTTCATACATCAATGCAGAAACCCTTTTTACCAGCTCGTTGTCTGTCGTGTTGCGAAGTTCCTTATAAAAATCCATTATCTGCTCTTCTATTATCTTTTTTTCTTCAAAAAATACATTAGGAATTGAATTATTAATTTCTTGCACCTCTGAGTAAATTTT
>JACPMP010000012.1 GCA_016185915.1 Candidatus Woesearchaeota archaeon | reverse complement strand
TTTTCGCATATTTTATATATTGGGTATCCTCTTTTTCTTTATTCATCTTTGGGTGCTCCACCACCCCCATCTTTGATGATTTTGGGGGTTTGGAGCCCCTCTTTTATTTATGTTTATCGAGAAAGGGTTTCTATGGGGCTAATAAAACAAAAAATTTAAATAGTGATATTACCTAATACCAATAAAAAGACAAGAAAGAATCCAAGAAGTTAAAAATGTATTACGAACAGATAAAATCAGGAGATTTGATAATAGGTAAAGAGTACTCTGCTGTTGTTATAGGAACTAGAACTCCGCGCGGTATTCTTCGAGGTGGAATTATGCCACATGAGGTTCAAGAAGGAATTCTTTGTTTCAGAAGGTCTATGAGTGGAGAGAGAGAAGAACGTTTCAAGCTCTTGACTCCACTGCATGGTATAGAGGAGATGGAGTTTTTGCACCACATGGTGTGAGTAAATTCTACAAACCAATGAGGGATAACCCCGATTTAAGTAGAGATTTACTTAGGAGTGCTTTAGAACTTCTCGCTTCGGAAGGATTGGTAACGGAGAAAATTTTAGTCAACCATTAAATTCTGAGCAGGTTAGGGAGGACATAAACATTTTATTAGGAGAATAAACACTCAAGAAAGATTTTATTAAAAATATTTAGTTATTCCTTTCCATACTGAAAATAATCCTCTTTTCCCTATTGCTGGTAGTAAAATTTAAATAATCCAGCGTTTTATCTATGATATGGCGCAACCAAATTATAAGATTGCAACAATTGGCTCTCATTCTGCATTGCAAATATTCAAAGGAGCGCACGATGAAGGTTTCAAAACCATTGCAATATGCAAGAAGGGCTCTGAACGTCCTTACAAGATGTTTAATTCTGCTGATGAAATCATAAGCATTAATTCTTACAGGGATTTTCCAAAAATACAAAACCAATTAATCAAAAATAATGCAATTATCATTCCACACGGCTCTTTTGTAACCTACATGGGCTATGAGGAAGTTGAAAAATTAAGAGTAGACTATTACGGCAACAAAAAAATTCTTAAGTGGGAATCTGATAGATATTTGGAAAGGCAATGGCTCAAGAATGCCGGGTTTAAAGTTCCAATGCTTTTTGACAGGCCAAACGACATTGATCGGCTTGTGATTGTAAAATTCATGGGAGCAGAAGGCGGCAAAGGATATTTTCTGGCAAAAGACGAAAAAGACTTCAACAAAAAAATCAAGCCATACAAACTTAGGAAATATGTCATTCAGGAATATATAATTGGAGTTCCATTGTTCATCCATTATTTCTATTCATCATTGACCAACGAGATTGAAATCATGGGATGCGACATAAGGTATGAGAGCAATGTCGATTCACTTGGAAGAATTTCTGCAAGAGACCAGATAGTGCTGCCAAAAATTGACCCGAGCTATGTAATTGTTGGCAACATTCCTGTTGTTGTGCGTGAATCTTTTCTGCCAAGATTGATTGATATGGGCGAATCTGTTGTTGCAGCATCAAAAAAATTAGCGCCGCCTGGATTGTTTGGGCCATTCTGCCTGGAAACAATCCTAACGCCAGAAGAAGAAATACATGTTTTTGAAATATCGGCAAGAATAGTTGCAGGCACTAATCCATTTATTGAAGGAAGCCCATACACTTGGCTGAAATATAATATTCCTATGTCAACTGGAAGAAGGATTGCATTGGAAATAAAGAATGCGATAAAGATGGATAAGATGAAGAGGGTGTTGGGGTAAAATGAGAAAAATAATTTTGATAATCTGTACCTTATTTTTTGTTTTAAATATTTTTATAGTTAGTGCTTCAATTACTATTTCTGACAATATTGTGGAGAAGCAAACAAAATTCTATAACCCGGGTTTTAAAGCTTATGAAGTAACATTAGGTAATGCTGATGATACAGGAGTCAGATTTATTATCAATGGTCAACTTACGAGATTGTTAAACACTGGGGATTTTTATATAATTTCTGATGTAAATATTTCAGTTAATGATATTCACAGACAGGGAAATACCTATGTAGCAAATTTCACAATATTCATTGCTGGTTGTCACAGATGTGATTATGGCATGAGTTGTCCAGAAGAAAATTGTTGCAACGGAAAAGATATAAAAGATATTAACTTCACATCAGATAACGAAAATTGTGGAAGTTGTGGCTATAAGTGCAAATCTGGTTATAGTTGTAATAATACTAAATGTACTTCGACAAAAAGCAATAACGATTTATCCAATTATCCTTCTTTTTTAACCAAATACGGAAATGAATTAGTTTTTGTCGTTGGCGACAAATCATCTTCGATAAATGTTGTGGCACAGACATACATTTTGTCATCTTTATCTGGCATAAATAAAAAAAATAAACTCGCAAGCGAAGTAACAGATTTAAACCAAAACATAATTTCAATTGGCAACCCTTGTGTCAATGAAATCAGCGCAAAAATAATGAATAATCCTGAACCTTGTGATAAAGACTTTGAAAGAGGCACAGCTTATATCAAATTATACAAGAATAATGGCCTTTATCACTTGATTGTTGCGGGTTATACAGATTTAGGAACAAGAAAAGCTGCTGAAATTCTGGCTAATTATCAAGACTATAAATTTCAAGGAAATGAATATGTAATTGAATTTAGCGGCGATACTGGAGAGCGCTTGATTGAGGAGAAGAAAGAGGAAGCTCCAAAAACAGGAGCCACAGAACAAGAATCTAAAATTGAAACAGGGACTAAAACTGAGGTAGAATCTAAAGTAGATATCAAGATTGAGCCAAAAATTGAGCAAAAAGTGATGGAAAATAAAACTAAAGAAAAAGTTGCACCTAAAGCTGAAGAACAAAACCAAACAGAAAAGTCAGACAATATAATTAACAAATTTATTTCATGGTTTTTATCTTTATTCAAAAAATGATCTCCCATAACCAAATCTCAAAAATTTTAGAAAGCTATGACAAGAAAAGCATAACCATAGGCGTGCTTGGCGGCCATTCTGCTTTGGATGTATGCAGAGGCGCTCACAGTCATGGCTTTAAAACTTTGGTTGTATGCCAAAAAGGAAGAGAGCAGACTTATGCAAAATACTATAAAAGAAGAGAAGGCGTTGGATTTGTTGATGACGTTATTGTTCTAAACAAATTTGCAGATATTACAAAAAAAGAAGTTCAGGAAGAATTAAGGAAAAGAAACGCAATCTTCATTCATAACAGGTATTTCTGGGTTTATTGCAACTACAAAGACATTGAAAATAGATTCTTAGTTCCAATTTACGGTACCAGAGACATGGTTAAACTAGAGGAAAGAGATGTTCCAAAAAACCAATATTATCTATTACAGAAAGCAGGGATAAGAATTCCAAAAATATTCAAAGAGCCGAAGAAAATTGATAGGCTAGTTATTGTAAAAGTTGCAGAAGCAAAAAGGGGCTATGAAAGAGCATTCTTTTTATGTTCAAGTTATAAAGATTACAAAGAAAAATCAGCCGAATTGTTAAATAAAAAAATAATTAATAAGATTGCCTGCAACAGAACAATTAGAGGTTTTAAAACATATCAAACCTAAGCTAATTGAAACAGGGCATTATGCTGTGACAATAAAAGAGTCATTGCTTGAAAAGGTTCTCGAGCTTGGAGAAAGATTTGTTCAAGCGACAAAAAAATTTCATCCAATTGGAATTATAGGACCTTTCGCATTGCAGGGAGCTGTTGTTGCAGAAGAAGGCAAGGAAGATATTGTGATTTTTGATGTAAGCATGCGAATTCCAGGGAGCCCAGGAACTTTATTTACTCCTTATTCCGGCTATCTTTATGGTTATTCAATAAGCTATGGAGAAAGAATAGGACTTGAAATAAAGAAAGCACTTGAAATGGGGAAATTGGATTTGATTTGTACTTGATTTTTTATTATTTAAATAAATTATAATTATTGAAATTGCTCTAATGTCACAGCAATAAGAACTAAAACATTACTAATGAATACATTAAATCAAAAATAGCAATAAAAAATAATTAAAAAACAAATCAATAAGAAAAAAATAAAAATCCCAATCGCCCCAAGGGGCGGGGTATTTTTAATGTTGTAAATTCCCATTAATGTTTTGGTTGATTGGTTTGATAAACCCATTCGCCGCAAGCGGCGGGGAATTTCCAACAATTCAAAAAATGATTTTAGTATTAAATTTTGGAGGACAAACCTGTAATTTAATAGCTCGCAGAGTTAGGGATATGAACGTTTATTCAGAAATATTGCCTTGCGATGTTTCTTTAAAACAAATTGGAAAACTAAAGCCAGATGGCATAATCCTTTCAGGAGGACCTGCAAGTGTTTATGACGAAAATGCTCCTGCAATGGACAAAAAAATCCTTGATTTAGGAATTCCTATTCTTGGAATATGTTATGGATTGCAACTGATTGGTAAATTCGTTGGCGGAGAAGTTTTAGGCGGTGAATTGAAAGAATTTGGGAAAAAAGCGCTATATGTTAAGAAAAGCGGCAGATTACTTAAGGGCTTATCAAAAAAAGAGCAAGTTTGGATGAGCCATGGCGATTTAGTAACAAAATTGCCTAAAGATTTTGATATTTTAGCATCAACCGACACTTGCAAAATTGCAGCTTTTGAAAACAACAATAAAAAATTATATGGGATACAGTTTCATGCAGAAGTTGTGCATACCCCTAAAGGAAATCAAATTCT
>JACPMP010000011.1 GCA_016185915.1 Candidatus Woesearchaeota archaeon | reverse complement strand
CTAAATCAGTCCTTCCAATAGCATTAACAAATAGCGTGTCGCCTGTTATCAATTTATTTTCTACAAGAAGGCAGATTGCTCCTGGCGTATGTCCTGGAGTGTGAATAATCTTGATTTTTATGTTTCCAACTTTAATTTCATCATTATCTTTTAATTTATGGATTTTTATATTTGGGTTTTTTATTGTTCGTTTGATTTCATTGTAGTCATCTTCATGAAAATAAACAGTTGCATTTGTTTTTTCAATAAATTCATCTATCTTCTGGACATGGTCGTAATGAGAATGAGTTAAAATTATTTTATTGATTTTAAGCTTTTCTTTAGTTGCAATCTCTATTAACTTATCAACTTCCCATCCTGCATCTACAACAGCAGCTTCCTTGACATTTTCATCTCCAATAATGTAGCTAAAGTTCTGCATTGGTCCGACTGAAATTTGTTTGAATAGCATATTGCATATGTTTTTAGAATAATTTATAAAGGTTTTTTATTTGAATGTTAAAATTCCATTAAAATGAGAGAATATAAAATAACAATTGAGAGTTATGACAAAACTGTTCAGGAGTATGCTAAAAATGTTGGGAAATTACATCCTTATAAAGAATCAAAGATTTTTCTTTCCTTAATAAACAAAAATTCTTTAATCTTAGATCTTGGTTGCGGCTCTGGTAGAGACTCTAAAATATTTGCAGATAAAGGTTATAAAGTGATAGGAATTGATTTATCGAGAAAGATGATAGAAACTGCAAAAAAATTAGTTAAGAATGTAGATTTTAGGATAATGGATATGATGAAACTAGATTTCAAAAAAGAATCTTTGGGTGCTATATGGGCAAATGCAGCTTTTTGCCATATAAGAAAGAAAGACATTTCCAAAGTTATCAAGAAGTGCTACAAAATTCTAAAGAAAAATGGAGTTTTTTATTTAAGCCTTAAAGAAGGTCAAGGTGAATTATTAATACCTGATGAAAGATATAGTGGTGTAGGAAAATTCTGGTCATTTTTTAAAAAGAATGAGATTGAAAGAATATTGAAAGGGTGTGGTTTTAAAATAATTAAAATTTATATAAACAAACCTAAAAATTCTTACGCTACACATCCTTGGATAAGTATGTTTTGTAGAAAATAATCTTTATTTAACGAATTCAACATTAGGTAAGTGTTTGAATTGTCTATCACCTGTTAAAAATTTCAGATTGTATTTTAGCGCAAGAGTATATCCAACAGAATCTGTAGAAGAAATATCTTTATTTTTATTTAAATGCCTGAAATAAACTGAATTTATCATTACTTCTGGAGAAATCTCCAACAGCTCAAAATTAAAATTTTTAAACCAACCGTCAGCTTCTGTTTTTCCTTTTTCTCTTAATATTAGGTTGTATAGCTCTCCAATGTTCATTACACTTGTGATTATTTTGAAATCCTCAAACCTTTCATAATTCAGATTTTTCTTCATTAATTCAATTATTGCATATGTATCGAAGAAGTACATTTCAAAAACCAAAATCAAATTCTTTATCCACTTCCCTCATCAATTGCTCAGTGGGCTTATTAAATTTCATTATTCCAAAAATGTCTTTCCCTCTTGTTATTGGTTTTGCGCTTATCATTAGTGTTATTTCCTGATTTGGCTTGATTTTTTCCTCTTTAACTACCTCCTTAGGTATCAATACTCCTACTTTGTTTTGGCTTTTATTTCCATCATAAGAGTTATACAAGTATAACTTATATAAAAAGCTTTCTAAGATTCTAATTTTAAAAATCACTATATTTAAATAGAAATGTCGTTTACAATCCTAAACAGTGGTATACAAGAAAAGAACTTTATCTTACTTTCCTCACAAAACTTAAAAATCCAGAATGCCCTAAGCCGCTACTTTTTGGCCTAACTCTTCTTTCTTCAACTTCCCATTCTCGTTCAATAATTTCAACAGTTTTCAAATAAACAAAGCTTTCATTTTTCCTTACAGCATTCACAAAATCAGCAACTTGAGGAACAGAAGGGCTGTAAGAAACCAAGAAGCCCCCTGGTTTTAATGCCTTTGCGCAATTTTCAATGGCATTCCATGGCTCAGGCAAATCCAAAATAACTACATCAATATTTTTTTCATCAACTTCTTGGTAGATGTTCTTATTTTTTATTTTAATGTTTTTCAATCCTAAAAAATCGATATTTGACTTTACAATTTCAATAAAATCTTCTCTTATTTCATAGGTTATAACTTCTTTTGCTGTGCCTGCCAAAAAACAAGCTAATGCTCCAGAGCCAGAGCCAGCATCAAGAACTCTGCTTTCTTTGTTGATTCCTGTCTCTGCAATAATCAATCCAATATCTTTTAATGGTATTATTTGTGCATCTCTTTTAATTTTCCTATACAAGTCGATAAAATATGGAGCAAAAATAAAGAACTCTTTATTTGTGTTTGATTTCAATAAGTCACCATCTTTAGCCTTCTTTAATTCATCCTTGTTTATGAATCCGTATTGTGTGTGCAAATCTTCGCTCAAGTCTTTTGCATAGAATTTTCTGCCTTGTTTTGTAATAAGAACTTTTTTGAGAGTATCCATAATTAAACATAGAAAAATCTATCCTATAAAAATTTAATCAAAAAAAGCAGTTTTATTACTTGCCTTTTTTTATCATTGATGGCTGGCAGTGGCCGCACATTGGCATTGCTAATTTCATTACACCCTTCAACAAAACCAATACCCCAATCACAAGCCATATATCCCACTGCGGGTAGAACCACCTTACCAAAACTAAAACAAGGCCAACTACTATCCATTTGGCTCCCCAGCACTTACCACAGACTCCATCATGACATGTTGGGTCCATTATTGCACCTCCTTTTATTTTGAATACCCTTAAATTAAGAGTTTAAAAACTTTTTGATTTAAAATTACAAAAAACTGGCCAGGGAGGATTCCCACCAACCTTTTAGGAAAAGCTTGACTAAAACTATGCAATGCATAATCTGGATTGTAATTAAAACGGGCCAGGGAGGATTCGAACCCCCGGCCTACAGCTAACCTCTAAAATAGAAGGCTGCCGCTCTATCCAAGCTGAGCTACTGGCCCATAAAGAAAAAGAATAAGAGCGATTATATATAAAAGTTATTGATTAATTTTGTTTTTCATAATTAATTTTTATTGAATATTACTTGGAATTTATTGTATCACAACCTCATCCCAAGAGCCAGTCCACATTGTGCAGTGCTTTTTGCCTTCCCAATAATAAAAACAATTCTTGCCAAATTTTTCCCATCTCACGCAGCCAACACAGCAAGCTGGAACATCTTTCTTTTGTTTTTGTTCGGGTTTTTGGTCTGACATTTTTAAATTTTGATTATTTTTCAATATTGTTTTTTGAATGTTATTTTTAATGTGAATTTAATGTTAGTTTTTATGTTTTATTTTATTTCTCAACGCATCATTTATTTCACCATTATCAATCTTAAAAAATAAAAACCCTAATCCAAAAACTCTGCTTTCTTTATCTTCTCCGGCAAATACTTGTCAGATATAAAGGTTATGCCTTTTGATGACAATGCCTGTATTTCAAGCTTTGCTCCAAAGTCTTTCATCATCTTGAACTGCCTTTGCCATTCCTTGTTTTTCTTGAACCACTCGTAATCGGCAATTTGCTTTAACCTTGTTAAGTCAACATCCTTGAATTTGATGAAATGCTTTTTTAAATCATAATTAATTGCATCATCTGCTGTAATGCCAAGAAATCTTGCATTCTGCAAAGTCATCGTGCCAGACATATGCGCAAGATTTATTGAGCCGAATTTCAAAACAGAATATATGTAGAACCCCCATGGATCAAAATCTGCTAAAACATAAATAGGCAGATTATGCTCGTCATTAAGTATTTGCAGCAATCTTCTTATTCCCCTTGTAGTTTGTCCTTGCGATGTCACAATCAAGCAATTCTGCTTCTCCCAAAATTTGTCTTCATGCAGTCTCTCCCATACAGCCTGCTTCTCCATGTAAATCACATATTTTGCCTTGACGCTCTTAAATTCTATATCTTCGACATTCGATGGAATGCTCCATCCTCCAGAACCAAGCTTTGCCCAGTTAATAGTGTCGCCTGAATCTTCAATTACAACATTGCCTGCAACACTCCCCATTTTGTTTGCATTAATATACAGTTGTTCTCTTGAGCAGTCGGTTATCAATTCCAAATCTTCCAACGCTTTATCACTTTCGACCTGATCATCAACAATGTTAATGTTAGAATTTGAGATAGTTCTTTTAGCCATGTAGAATACATCCCTTAAGCTTGCATGCTTGCCCGAATCTAGCAGATTTTTGCTTACCTTTGCGACTTCTAGAGTCTGCAAGAATTTTTTTGCATGGCCAACATTAAAGAAAGTTCTTTGCTGCTGCTTTTCCCCCAATCCCAAAGTCTTTGTTTTTGTGTCAAAAACTACATTGGACAATGACCTTAAAGAAAATTCAATAGTTGGATTTCTGCCCTTCTCAATGTCTGTAACTAGCTTTTTTCCAAGTGATTCAAGCTCTTTAATTGGCTTATTGTCTGATTTTTTCATTTTTGTAATTTGTTTGTTTAATGTGAAATTGATTTTGTTTTTTATATTTCTGTTAATTTCGCAAAGTAATTAACTTAAACTTCAATAATCACGAAAGTTTTTATTTTTATTTTTGTTGTATTTTGATTTGTTATTGAATTGTTTTATTCATTTTCTGAATTTTCCATCTCTTTTGATTTAGTGAACTCCATTCTATATAATTTATCATCGCTGTCTTCTTCAACAATCTCTTTCTTAATCTCGGGCTTAACAAGCATTTTCTGCAGTCCTTGTAATATTTTATCTTTTTTCTCGTTTGTCAATACAGATAACGAATCCGCAATCTCTGGAATGTACCTCTCAAACATATTTGCTCGTTCAATTTGCTCTGAAATCCTATATTTTTTCCTAACATAAGTTCCAAGCAGCCTTCCGCATTCCTGCAATGCCAATTTTATATCTTTTATAATTTCTGGATAATGCGCAATTGCCTCTTTGCTTTCGCTTGTAAAGGGAACCCAAACAGAAGCCATGTGTACAACAATGACCACAGACCCAAATGGGATTGAATCGCCGCTTTGCTGCAAACCATATGATTTCCAATTTGTCTCCATAATTGATTCTGTCATGGCACAAGCGCCTTCCTGGTACAGCAATGGCACTCTGTTTGCAAACCTCAAGATATTTGCTTTCTCTTCCTTTGGAATTTCGCCTCCAAATGCAATTGCACTTTCTATAATAAAAGGATTGCCCCTGTATACGGCAGGTGGCCTTGAGGTTGCACAGTAAAACTCTGCCTTTATTTCCTTCCTTAATCCTTTTTCAAGCAACTCTTCTCCAATTGGGCTTAAGCAATCTGTAGGCGGAGCAATAATTTTTGTTTTTTGAATGGCTTGCAGTAATTTCTCCGCCACGTCTCTGCTTACTTGGCTTGGCTTTGTGTTTGGAAGTATCGCAGCATGCTCGCAAATCTCTTTTGCAGTTCCTGGCCCTACTCTTGAAAATTCCGATGTGAAAAAACTTTGCAAGGTTCTTGATTCTGTCCACCTAAGCTTGTCCATCAACATCCCTAGTTCTACGCCATAAGGATGCGGCTTTATTTCCTTCGGCTCGTCTGGCAGTTTATCAGTTGCTCTTGCATAAATCACTTGCTCAGATTTTGGATTTGTATAAATAATTGTTACATGAGGATTAATGACTGCAGTTTGCTTTAAGTACTCGTCAATAGATTGATTCCCTTTAATGTATTCTGCCTCCAAATCAAGCTCAACTTTTGTGCCGTGCTCTTTTGACCATTCAACTGTTTCTTCTTTTGCAATTACTGGCTTGTTGTTTTGAGTATCAATGCTCAGCTCATAATAATAGGCAGGCTCCTTTTTTGAAACTCTGGAAATAATTTTTGCCGGCTTGCCGGTTGTTAATTGGGAGTACAAAACAGCTGCACTTATGCCTATGCCCTGCTGTCCTCTCTGTTGTTTTAAAGTATGAAATTTGCTGCCATAAAGCAGTTTTGCAAAAATATTTGGGATTTGCTTTTTCACAATGCCTGGCCCATTATCTTCTACAATGACTTTGTATTTGAACTCTGACATCTCGATAATTTCAACACTAATCTCTGGAAGTATTCTTGCTTCTTCACATGCATCAAGAGAATTGTCAACAGCTTCCTTAACTGCCATCAATAGTGCTTTCCTTTTATTATCAAAACCTAAAAGATGTCTGTTTTTTGTAAAGAATTCCGCTACTGAAATCTCCTTCTGCTTTTTAGCAAGCTCGTATGCTATTGGCATTTCTTTCATTTCTAATTTTTCTTGTTGGTTTGACATTTTTATTTTTTCAATATTTTTTATTTGATGTTTTTAGCTGATGTGAAATTGAGGTTTTTTGTTATTTTATTTTTGAAATTTTCATCATCTATTGAAACTTGTAAAAATTTTCGAGCATGCTCAAAAATTCTCTTATATATTCGTAAATTGGAATTTTTGACAAATCACGAAAGTTGTTTATTATTTTTGATTTTTTAATTGATTTTCGTCAATGTTCAATCGTCAATGGAATTTTTTAGTTATTGTAATTTTATTTTTTGATATTGGATTTTGATTTTTTATTGAATTTTCTAAATGAATGTTTACATTTCCAAAATTGCCCTCCTTTTTAATTCTCTTCTTCTTTTTTCAAGCCACTTATATACATTGGCATGAGTCGAGCCCCTTAATAATGATTCAACTGCTTGCCTTGCATTTGCTGCAGATTCCGGCAATCCTATTATACTTATTGTTTTCCCAAAAACAGAAATATTGCATTCTGTTAATTCCTCTATCAATTTTCTTGATTTTCCCTCTTTGCCGATGACTCTACCTTTCAAACGCAACATTGCCTCTTTTGATTTGCCTACATATTCACTCAGGTCTACTACTTCAAAAACATAGTCAGCCTTTAGCAAAAGTTTTGCTATCTCTGGATTAAAGCCTCTGCCAATTGCTTTTATCATCTCTCTTGCAGTGTACAACCCCAAAGCGTCCTCTCCTGAAATAAAAACATCACCTTCTTTTGAATCAACATCAAGCTTTGTATTTGTAGCTTCCTCTATTTCTTTCTTTACGCTGCCCCCCTTTCCTATAATGACAGCCACTCTGTTTTTAGGAACCTTCAACTCATAAGAATACTCAACCATTTTGCTTAATAGAGAACTTATAATTATTTTTAAGTTTATTGATTTTATTTTTAATTTTGATTATTTTATTTGTTAAAGTTATCATTTAGTTAATGTTTTACTTACTGTTTGCCCTTGGCAGTTACATGCGGGGTTCGCCTCGCTCACCATTTCACTGGCGCGCACAATAATTTAATCTTCTTCAAAAATTGTTGAATATTTTTTATTGAATTTTAGTTGATGAAATTTTATTTTCCTGTAATTTGCTCCTTAACTCTTGTTTCATTAATCTTTAATCCAATTTTTTTAAAAAAATTGCAAATGTTCCTTATATCCCTTTCCAAATACTCATTTGCTCTTGAGCTATCTAATGTCGTGCATTGCGAAAAATCGATAAAAATGGGCTTTTCATTATAGTTCAGTATGTTAAATGCCGATAAGTCTGCATGGACAAGACCTGCTTTATATAACTTTTTTATGTTTGAAACTATTTTTTCAAAAAATTCATTTGGATTTTTTGGTATTTCATCCTTCAACTTTGGCGCGAAAAGTTCATTATCACCGATAAATTCCAGCACAAGCACATTGTTGGAAAATGTCAATGGCGTTGGTACGCTGACATTTGCCTCTCTTGCCTTTAATAAGTTTCTGTACTCCCTCTGCACCCATGAAAATATTATATTTCTTTTTCCTCTCTTTAGATTTACAAATCTTGGGTCGTCTTTGATGTAGTCATACATCCTGTTGAAGTCACAAGTTTCCAAGCGGTAAATCTTGACCATCACTCTTGCGCCGCCTTTTTTTATGGCAGAGAAAACATTGCTTTCCTTGCCTGTTGATATTGGGCTTTCTAATCCTTCAAAATG
>JACPMP010000070.1 GCA_016185915.1 Candidatus Woesearchaeota archaeon | reverse complement strand
ATTGTTGGTTATAGAGCAACTCACTTCTATATGAAAAACCTCATTGACTTTGTCTTTATCAAATTTCAAGGCTAGAATTCCTGCATCCTTATTGCTAGAAGTTTTGATATTATTAAGCGTAAAAAGCCCTCTTTTATTGTACCAGTAATTAACTATCTCTTTTTCAGCGCTCATGACCAACCCCCTTCTGGTATGATGTGTAGGTTTGTACTTATAAGGTTTTTGGTTTTTTGTCTCAATTTTTAGCAGTAATTATTTAAAATAAATGGTTATTCTAGTAATTTGGTATAGAATGGGGCTGGTTGATATTATACGCAAAGCAACATTGGGATACGCTTTAGGACTCGGTATTGTTGCTGCAGCGCAAGTACCTCCCAATACTAGTTATGCGGAAGAAACTTTTGCACAGAGTCATGCTCAATATTTTTCTCAAACATATAACTTTAATGGTATGATTAAAGTCAAAGGAAAACCAGAAATCAGGAGCTATGGTTTTTTAGAGATTAAATTGAATGGAGATAACTATTTTGCACAAATGCAGGTTGTTCAGCAAAATGAAAATGGCGAAGAAGAAATATTCTACTACCATAGTGTTGAAGGAGTAGTTAAATTTGGGAGATTGTTGCCGCAGACAGCCTTAATCTATAGAAAAATGAATATAAATATCCCAATTCCTATTATTCCTAACCATGATAGACATGATGAACTGATTCAAGAATTTAAATATCCTGATGAAAGTAGTGGTTCAGTGAAAACGAAATCACAGGGATACGATTGGAAGAAGAATAAACCTATAGAATCATCATCAGATCCAAACCCAGTTGGAACTGTTCTTGATTTAGTAACTGCTATAACACAAGCGTTGATAGATTTGAAGATGGGAGAAAGACCGTCTACAATTTATTTTATGTATCACTTGGAGAGCAAAATAAAAGCACTAATGCTATACCGAGGTAATGTTGCTGAATTTAAAGCATCTGGCCGTTTAGGACCTTTAACCTCTGTTTCAGGCGAAATACTTTTTGATCACCGTTTAGATCCCGTTTACCTAAGTGCCAAAAGCATATTTAATATATTTAGGATTGGAATAAAGTTTAAAGAGTAAAATACATAACCTAAGGTTAGACATCAATTAAATTCAACCCAATAATATCATCATACTTTCTATTTATTTTGGAATTTAATTTTACCAAAATAATCTCGCATGTCGCCGATATTCTGCCTTCCTTCAGATGCCCTGCAATTGCCTTCATGTTTTCATCGCTCAAAGTTATGTGGCAGTGCAAGTAAACCTCTTTGTTCATAGTGGTTATATTTCCATTCATATTTATTATTTCCAAGGGTTGCTTAAATATTTTTGATGTATATTTTTTTGTCTCAACAATGTAATGGGCAAGTTCCACTTCATCCAAAGCGCCAATGCCAAAGAAATAGCCGCATTTGATTTTTTGTTTTTCGCAGAAATTTTTAAGAGTTTCTATTAGTTTTTCTCCTCTTTCTAATCTTATAAAATAAGTACCTTTGATTTTTTTGAACTTCATCTTATTTTTTCCTCAAAATAATGATGTTTCCTCTTCCCTTCTTAATCTTCTCTATAACTCCTTTATGCTCTAGCTCAGCAAGCATCAAGCTTATTTTAGCTTCTGACAATGGGATTTGTTTTCTTATTTCTTTCTGTGTTGTTCTGCCGCCTTCCTGCTTGATTATTTTTATTATTTGGTCTAAATCGTTCTCTTCTTTTTTTCCTTGTTCACTTTTTATTTGTTCTTTTTTTAGTTTTTTCTTTTTTAAATAATACATCACAATTAAGATTACTACTAATGCCACCAATACAAAAAATCCAATCAAAATGCTACTCTTGTTCTTATTTGTTTCAATAATATTACTATTAACCTCTATGTCAATATCCTCAACTCCTTCTTCAATATCCGGAAACAAAATCAAATCAAGCACATAATTTCCATCTTGCTTTATCGTTATGTTTTCTTGTATGGATGCAAGTATTGTATTTTTTTGTACTAATTGGGCCTTTATAGTATAACCGCCGTTTGGAACATTAAAAGAATAAGTCCCATTTTGAGCGATAAGGAATTGCTTTGGAGAGGTATTAATCTCAACTCTTGCATTATTAACCTTTTTTAATGACAAATCATAAAGAGTGCCATAAATTGTGGCAGCATTAACAAAATTAACTAGAGATAATATTACAAATAAACAAATCAGTAACTTAAATTTTCCCATAAAGTTAGATGGAATTTTATATGTATAAAAATATTTTGAATTTAAAAGCCATATTCAATTTATTATTTAATCTAAAAAAGCTAAATCCATCTTTTTAAAGCAAAATAAGGCAAAATAAAGCTTTGTAAAGTTTTAAGCCATACAAAAAACCTTTGAATTTTCAGCAAAAAAAGTTTATTTATAAATAAAATTTATTTAATTTAACTATGAAAGCTAAACATCTTTTTCTATTATTAATTTTAATAGCATCTATTATAACTGCTTGTAAAGAAAGTATATTAAAAAATGAAGATTGTCAAATTTTTAGAGATATGCAAAGCAAAGACATACAAAACATAAAAGATAGTTCACATTTTTCTATAAAAATGCGGACATATGGGGGAACTTTGCCACCAGGATTCGGAGAAAGCTATTTTGTTATACTTAATGATGGAACTATAAACTATCAAATAAAAAATGAAAATGGGTATATAACTGCATTCTCAACAGGAAAGATATCAAAGGAGGAGTTAGATGATTTGATTTCTTATATCCGAAACCAAGAATTTTTCGATATAGAAGACAATTACAGTATTCCAAAAAAAAGTGATATAACCTATCATCCCAAAGGAGAACTCACAGTATCAAGTAATGGTAAGATTAAGTTCTTATATTTACCATCAATGTCGCCGTCACCAGATTATATGCCTGATAATCTTATAAGAATAAATGATAGGTTATACCAAACTATTAGACCAGTACATGATAAGGCAAGTAAGGAAGCTGTTGCAAATTCCAAGAAAATAAAACAATGCAAAATCGATTAAAATAGTAAATTAATTATTTTCAAAATTAATGATTTAATTAATAATTCAAAATTAAAAATTTAAAGATTGGAGGTTTAAAAAATGAGAAAAACAATCACATTGACAATAATTGCTATATTTCTTTTTAGTTTAGTGCCTTTTGCATTTGCACAGGACACAGCAACAGATGCAAATACTGCTGCAACCAATATTAATCCAGATACTACAACAGCTAGCGCAAAACCGACACCAAAGCCATTGGCAAGGGCGATAGATAAAAGAGAAGATATTAGGGACCGCAGGGAAAATGTCAGGGACAAAAGAGAAGATGTCATGGATGTAGCTAATATTGACAGAGCAAGATGCATACAAAAATGTAAAAATGAAGGTGGTCAAAACTGCGAAGCAAAATGCAAGGTTGCCGATATCAAAGAAGATGTAAGAGATGTAAGAGAGGATGTAAGAGACAGACTAGAAAATGTGAGAGAGAAAAACAGGGAAAGATTGGCTAAGATTCAAGGACTTGACAAAAAGCAAATAGAAAAGCTTTCTGCTTTGGATGTTAAGAATGTGGAAAAGATTGCTGAGTTAAAGAAAGAAAGGCTTGAAAGACTCTCAAAATTAAATGAGGAAAAATTAACTAGAATTTCAGAACTTGAAAAAGATAAGGTTGAGAAGATTGCAGATTTAAGCGAAACAGAGATAGAAAAGCTATCTAACCTAAACAGAGCAAGGTTAAAGGAATTATCTGACAAAGATCCTGCAAAATTAAAAGCCGAGTTAATGGCAATCAAGGTTGTTAAAATTAGAAATGCAGATGAGCTTGCTGCGAGAAAAATATCAGAAGCTAAGATTGGGCAGTTGAGGGAAAGATTTGATAATGCAAAGCTCAAGTTTAAGGAGTCAAAAGAAGGGCTGGAAGATGCAAAAAATAAGCTGAGAGAAGCTAGAGCTAATAAAGATGAAAACGCTACTTTAGAGCATGCTAAAAATTATTTATTAAAAACAGCAGACTCCTTGATAAGTCATCTTGAAAAAATAAAAGCAAAAGTCCAAGAAAGTGAGAATATAGCAGATGACAGAGAAGCAAATATTGTTGCAAAAATAGACGCTCAAATTGCTGAGGTAAATGCAATAAAAGCAGATGTGCAAGCTGCAACAACAAAAGAGCAGATAAAAAAGGCTGCAAAGAGACTTCATAACAAATGGAAAATATTAAAGCACTTGATAAGGTTGCATGCTGAAAGAGTAGTATTAGCAAGAGTTGAAGGGCTTGTTAATAGAGGCATTGTGCTTGAGAAGAGGCTTGACCATGTGTTAGCAAAAGCTAAAGAAAAAGATATAGAGGTTGACGTCAGCGCTGAAATGAACCAATTCAGCGAGAAAATAGCACTTGCAAAAGACAAGTACACGCAGGCAGAAGCTAAGATAACTGCGGTGCTTGAATTGAAGGCAAGTGATGCTACAGAAGAAGAGATAAAAGCAGCAGCTGATGAGGCAAAAGCACTTCTAAAAGAAGCAAGAGACGCAATAAAAGAAGCACACGACATCTTGAAGGCAATAGTTAAAAAGATAAAAGAAGCAGTTCCTGACGCTGATATCTCGGCTGACATCGAAGTTGAGGTTGCTGAAGAGCCAGTAAGCACAATTGAAGCAACAACTCAATCAACTTCAGGGACAACCTCATCAACTACAACTATACAAACAAATGTTGGAGCAAATGCTTCAACTTAATTTGTCAAAAACCACCAGTCAGAGGCTGGTGGAATGTTGCTAACGCAAACATAGTTCAGTGGTTTTTGAGCATCCGTGAAAATTGGAACAATTTTCACGGATGCTCGGAATTTTCGCAATATATTTTGGCAGAGTAGTCTGCTACTAGTTATAAACTAGTGGAAAATTCCGACATTTTATAAAAATTAAAATGACAAGCAAGGAATTTGATTTTTATGTGAAAGCTGATTTGAGCAAATATGAAGGCAAGTATATAGCTATAGTAGGGAACAAAGTAGTTTCTTCTGGACATAATGCCAAAGAAGTTTTGGAGAAGGCTAGAAAAAAGTTTCTAGATAAAAATCCAACATTGGCAAAAATACCAAAAGAAGAAGCCTTAATTTTTAAGATGAAGTGGAATATGAGAAATGAGTTAAAGGAATTGAAAAATTCTTCCCATGAGGATATTTTAAAGTTTAAATTAGAATTAGAGGAAAAAGGTTGGATCACTTTGGCGGAAGAAAGTTTAAAAGAAGTATGGGACAATGAAAAAGATGCTAAAGTATGGCAAAAATGAAAGAATCGCTTAACACGCAAGATAAAATAAAAGGAATAATTGACAGAATAAAAAAAGATAAAGAAGTTATAGCTATTATACTTTTTGGCTCTTACGCAAGAAAAAAAGAATATGCGGGAGATATAGATTTATGCATTATGCTGGACAAAAAATACAGT
>JACPMP010000071.1 GCA_016185915.1 Candidatus Woesearchaeota archaeon | reverse complement strand
TTCCCCAAAAGCAGAACCCTTCAAGTTATGGCTAGCAAAAGTCGGCTATGAGCGTGTTCAGGAGATAGAAAACCCAGAACTTGCTCAGAAGCGTATGAAGGAACTCTACAAGCAGAAGGGCTATTCTGATGATTGGATTGAAAAGAGAATTAGGGGGATTGCCATAAGAGATGAATTGACAGATGAATGGAAAAAGAGAGGAGTTTTGGAAGAAAGAGATTATGCAATCCTCACAGCAGAGATCTCAAAAGCCACATTTGGCATGACCCCAAGCGAATATCAAAGATTCAAAGGACTGAAAAGAGAAAATATAAGGGACCACATGAACGATTTGGAACTGATTTTTTCAATGTTGGGAGAAAGAGTATCTACTGAAATCACGAGAAAAGAAGATGCACAAGGATACATAGAAGTTGAAGGTGCTGCCAAAAGAGGCGGAAGAGTAGCAGGCAATGCAAGAAAAGATACAGAAAAAGAACTTGGTCGTTCAATTACATCAAAAGAAAACTATCTTTCTGAACCAGAAGAGAAGAAAAAGCTTGAAGATAAGAGTAAAAAGTAGGAACTCCCAAGTCGTTTAAAATTCTTTCTTTGATTTTTAATTTATTTTCCACCAACCGCACAAAACCTTTAAAAACAGCGTTTTAACTACTTCTGTTTATGCGCAGAACAAAAATAATATGCACTATCGGTCCAAAAACAGAAAGCGAAGAAATGATAGCAAAGCTAGCTGAAGCTGGGATGAACATTGCAAGAATCAATATGTCTCATGGAAATCATGAATTAAATTCTCTGATGATGAAAAAAATAAAAAAAATCAGCCAGCAAACAAAGTTCCCAATCAGTTTAATGCTCGACACTCAAGGACCGGAAATTAGAACAAGCGCCAAGACGGAATTTGGGCTGGAGGAAGGCGATATTTTTAAGATTGCGGTCAGCAGTGCCTGTGATATTCAAGAAGGGGAAAAACACACTTTTATTGATTATGCAAATCTGATAAACAAGGTGAAGAAGCGCGATATTATTTTAATTGATGATGGCTTAATTGCCCTTGAGGTGTTAAAGGTTGAGCCTTATCATGTGACATGCAGGGTGTTGAACAAAGGGAAGCTTGGCAGCAGGAAGAGTGTAAATATTCCTGGAATTAAAACAGGATTGCCTTCAATAACACAAAAAGATATTCATGACATAAAGCTTGGAATGGAAAATGACATAGATTACATTGCACAGTCATTTGTCAGAAAAAAAGAAGATGTAAGACAGATGAGGAAACTTCTTGCTAATCTTGGCTCTAATGCAATGATAATTGCAAAGATAGAGGATCAAGAAGGCGTAGAAAACATAGACGAAATAATAGATGAATCAGATGGAATTATGGTTGCTAGAGGCGATTTAGGGGTTCAGATTCCATTTGAAGAAATACCCATAGTCCAGAAATACATAGTTAAGAAGTGCATTGAACTCGGAAAGCCTGTTATAATTGCAACACATTTGCTTGAGTCTATGATAGAAAACCCAAGGCCAACAAGGGCAGAAGTTACTGATGTGGCAAATGCAGTGTTTGAAAGAGCGGATTGCATCATGCTTTCCGGTGAAACCACTAAGGGAAACTATCCTGTTGATTGCGTCAGAACAATGCACAAAATAGCAAAAAATGTCCAGTCAAAACTTAGATTTGATATGCCGGGCAATGGAATTAAAACAAAAGAGGTTAAGGAAGCTATTACTTTAGGAGCCTGCATAAATGCTGAAAATCTCGATGCAAAGGCCATTATTGTTTTTTCGAAAACTGGAAAACTGCTTAGCTTAGTCACAAAAAACAGGCCGAATATTGATATTTTTGTTTTTACAGATAATGAGGAAGTTAAGAAAAAGTTAATGATTTACTGGAGCGCATTCCCATTTAATATAGGATTCACCAATAATTTTGAAAATATGGTGAATAATTCAATAAAGATGCTAAAAGATAATAAATTTTTGGTGAAAGATGACAGGGTTATTATCGTTTCAGATGTTAACCCAAGAAAAAATGTTGATGTACTTGAAATAAGAACTATTGATTAAAAAGGGATTGAAAGAAACTTCTTTAAGAATGGGGTAATTTGAGATAACTACAGAAAATAATAGGCTTAAATTTATAAAGTGTATTACTGCACTAAGCATATGGTTGGGGTTGATGTGGTAAAACTTATTGCAAACACAGATATCACTAGGTATATTAGGACACTTGAAACACCTACTGGAAGACTATTGACTGAGGCGGGATTCCAATTAGGCGATTTAACCTTTGGACATTATTTAGCCCACTATTACTCACGAGGCAGTTTAAGTGGATATAGCACACATATTCATATTGACAGAGGATTGCGTGCACTAAGTGCTTGGGGAATCCACCCCTTTCCAAATGAGCCCGAGAGAGTATGGGAAAATCTCCTGTATGTTGCAGGCAGATATTTGGGCATTGGGCCTGAACCATTGAGAGTAGATCCTCCGTATGTCGTGCTTACAACTCCAGATGAATGCGAAAGAGTAATTAATGCTTTCAGATTTCTTGACCGCGTTGTTGAAAAAATTGAAAAAAGACATGCTGCATAATCACTTGTTTTCACAACAACCTTTAAAAACACTTCATCAATTTCTACTCCAAAATGAACCTAAAAGAAGAAGCATTAAAGCTGCATAAAGATAACAAAGGAAAGCTATCAACAAAATCAAAGGTTGCTGTAAACACAAAACAAGACTTAAGCTTGGTTTATACACCGGGAGTTGCAGAAGTATGCAAGGAAATCGCTGCAAATAAAAGCAGTGTTTACGAATACACAATGAAAGCAAATTCTGTAGCAGTTGTTACAGATGGCAGTGCAGTTCTTGGCTTAGGCAACATAGGGGCAGAGGCGTCATTGCCTGTGATGGAAGGCAAATGCGTTCTTTTCAAGGAATTGGCAGATATAGATGCTTTTCCAATCTGCATCAAAAGTCAAGACGACAAAGAGATAATCAATATAGTAAAAAATATTGCTCCGGCATTTGGAGGCATTAATCTCGAGGATATTGCAGCGCCTAGATGCTTTGGGATAGAAGAAGCACTGCTTGACATTGGCATTCCAGTTATGCATGACGACCAGCATGGCTCTGCTATTGTCATTTTGGCTGCTTTAATGAATGCTGTTAAAGTTGTAAACAAGAATATAGATGATTTAAAGGTTGTTATTAATGGGGCAGGAGCAGCAGGGACAGCAGTTACAAAGTTATTGCTATGCTTGGGCATTGATAAAAATATATGCACTTCTGTCAAAGAAATAGTTCTTTGTGACAGCAAAGGCATTATCTATGATGGCAGAACTGATTTAAACGAATTCAAAGCGCAAATTGCTAAAGTTACAAATAAATCAAAAAGGCAAGGCACTTTAAGAGATGCTTTGGAAGGAGCAGACGCTTTTATCGGGCTTTCAACAGGCAACTTGCTTAATGCAGATGACTTAAAAAAAATGAGCAAAAATGCCATAGTTTTTGCAATGGCAAATCCGATTCCTGAAATAATGCCAGATGAAGCAAGAAAATTTGCGGCAGTTGTTGGCACTGGAAGAAGCGACTTTCCCAATCAAATCAATAATTCTTTGTCTTTTCCAGGAGTTTTCAGAGGGGCTTTGGATGCAAAAGCAACTAAGATAAACAACGAGATGAAGATAGCTGCTGCACATGCTTTGGCAAATTGTATTGTGCCGACAAAAGACAACATTTTGCCATATACATTGGACAAACAGGTTGTTCCGAAAGTGGCAGAGGCAGTAAAAAAAGCTGCTATTGAAACTGGGGTTATTAGGGATTAATTTCTTTTTAAAAAATAATTAATGAAATAATTCAATCCGCTCACTTCGTTCGCAATAATTAGTACTCGGCGTAAATTGGGTAGCTGAGCGAGCGAGAGGCGAGCTCTCGCATTCCACACCACTAATTTACGCCTCATCTATTTATAGCATATAACAAATATACAACAATCTTTAATCCTTAAACCAAATATTTAAAAAGAATACAAATTCATTAGCTTAAAATGCCTGAAAACAATATGCCTAACGATGTGTATGACACAATAATCATAGGGGCTGGTTGCGCTGGATTAGGTGCAGCAATGTACGCTGGAAGACTAAATATGGAAACCTTGATGATAGGCGACAATATAGGAGGCACAATTGCATTAACTGATGTTGTTGAAAACTATCCCGGATTTATAAGATTGACTGGACAAGAATTGGCAGACAACTTGAGAAAACATGCCGAAGACTATAATATCGAAAAGGCAGAGGCAAAAGTGACCAAAATAAAGCGTGTAAATGGATGTTTCCTAGTAGAAACAAATGAAAATGAAGCTTATGAGTCAAAAACGATAATCTTTGCAACAGGCACGGAATGGCGCAAATTAAATAGCCCAGGCGAGAAAGAATTTGCAAACAAAGGAGTTCATTATTGTGCTTTATGTGACGGTGCTATCTATAAAGGCAAAGTTGTTGCAGTTGTTGGAGGAGGTGATAGTGCTGCAAAAGAAGCATTGTTATTGTCACAGTTTGCAAGTAAGGTCTATGTTCTTGTCAGAGGAGAAAAATTAAGAGGAGAACCGATAAACAATGATAGGGTAGCTAAAAATCCAAAAATTGAGGTATTGACAAAAATTAATACAAAGGAGATAATAGGGGATAAGGTTGTAAAAGGCGTTGTTCTTGATAAACCTATAAATGGCAGCGCAACATTGAGCTTAGATGCTGTTTTTGTTGCAATCGGTCATGTTGCATTATCACAGCTTGCAAAAGATATTGGAGTAAAAACGAATGAAAAGGGAGAAATAATAATTGACAGAGAATCTGAAACAAACATTCCAGGATTTTTTGCAGCAGGAGATGTTACAAACACTCACTTCAAGCAAGCCATAACTGGGGTAAGCGAGGGGGTAACTGCGGTTTATTCTGCTTACACTTATATCAATGAGCATGAGTTTATCTGCCCAATTGGGAATGAAGATTTAATGGTTAAAGTTGAAAGTAAAAAGAAGAAATGAGGAATTGATTGATAGAATAAGGAATAGTGAGGGTTATAAGAGGTTTGTGGAAGAGCTGTGATTATGTTTTAATCAGTTATTGTTTATTTTATCGTTTTTTAGTTAATGTTCAATCGTTATTGTGTTTATAGATTAATGGGGGTATTGATTTTTCTGCTGTTTGTTCTGATGACTTTCGGAATCTCTAATTTCAACCGCTAAATTTAGGAAAGGTAACGCACTACTTCGCTAAAATAGGAGTGGCAGTAATTGAAATTACAGACGGCAGCATCAAAGCAGGAGATGAGATACATATAAAAGGGCACACAAGTGATTTCAGGCAGAAAGTGCATTCCATGCAGATAGAGCATGAAAAGGTAGAGATGGCAGAGCCGGGACAGTCAATCGGGGTGAAGATGGAAGAGCCAGTAAGAGCCAATGATTTGGTTTACAAGGCAGTTTAAATTCAATTTGTTAATTTGCAATTTCTGAATATTTTCTAATTAATAGCTTGAATATTATCGGGGCTGAAAATGTGCTGAATAAAGCTACTGCGATTATTGCAGTGAATATCTGGACATTTATCAGGCCATTGTTAAGAGCAAGTGTGGCTATAACAATTTCGGTATCGCCTTTTGGAATCACACCAAAGCCCACAATCAAGCCCTCTGCCAAAGTGCCTTTGCTTGCTAGAACGCCTATAATCGTGCCAATCAAGGTTCCTAAAATGTCAATAACAATTAAGACAGAAACCAGCAAAATGTTGGAAGGAAGAGTGGCTAAGCTTGTATTAAGGCCAACATTAACAAAAAATAATGGTATTAAAAAACCAAAGGATATTACATGTATAGAATGGGATATCTCGTTTTTTCTCCATGGCTTGCGCTCGGCTCCTGAAAGAAGCGTCTGCCTTACCATCATTCCTGCAATCAATGCGCCGATTAGCGAGCCAACACCAAAAAGCTCTGAAAGGTAGGCCATCAATAGAACAATAATCAAAGAGCCCATAAAAAGAGTGGCTTGCGATTTTTCTTTTTCAAATGTCCTTAAAGCAAATGGTATTAATAAAATTCTAATCATCACAACTATCAATACAAAACCCATAATATCAATAATTAATTTTTGAAAGCTTACCTGGCCTAGTGTTGTTGAGTGGAATGCCACCAAAAGAAAGCTGATAAGCAGCAGTTCAAACACATCATCGACTGTCCCTGAGGCTATAATCAGATTTCCTATCCTGCTCTTTAAAAGCTTTACTTCCTCCAGGATATCTAATGAGATGGCTTGAGAACTCACTGAAACGGAGACTCCAAGTATCAAAGATGTAGTGTTATTGAAATGAAACAAAAATTTGCCTGCAAGAAATGCTGCAACCAAAGGAATCAGGGTATTGAAAACTGCTATTAATGAAGATTCTTTAAAATTTTTCCTGAATTTTTTAAGATTTATTTCTAAGCCTACGAAAAAGAACAATAAGATTATGCCAATGTTTGTGATGAACGAAAATATAGATAATATCTCATTTGTAAAAAGCCAACTCTTTATAATTGGAATGCTTAATATTATACCAGCCAATATCTGGCCGATGACTCTTGGAAGGCTGAAATACCTGAAAATTTCCGAGATTAAATATGCAAGGAGCAAAGCAATTAACGTTGCAAGCAGGGCATTTGCCATTTCTTTTTGTCAAAAACCACCAGTCATAGACTGGTGGCATGGATACTTTAACTATTACATAGCGTGGTTTTGGACATGTCGGAAATCGCAAATTCCATTATATAATTGTTGCGATTTCCGAGCATGCTCGGAAATTTTTGCAAATTTAAATGAATAACAAAAATTTCCGACACTACAAAATTCCACTTATTTGAGGGTGGTTTTTGAGCATCACGAAAATCCGTGACATGCGAGTGAGCTTCGTTCGTGAAGCGAACTCGCTCACATTCGTCTGATTTTCGGGATCCTGAAATGCTTTGCATTTCATGACATCCAAATTCCATGCAATGTTTAGCTATACATATTCCACTTATGAAACATAAGTGGAATTTTGATGTTTCAATTAAATTATAAGTATAAATAGTTTTTCTTTTCAAAAAAGTTTTATAATGAAATTTTTTTCAAATAACTTTTAACTTCCCCATCCGTCAATTGAGGAAAACTGTTATAAAACTGGCTTATCGAGAAGAATAAGTTTGTTGAGTGCAGACAAATGAATTCATCAACTTCTTTTTTAATTTCTCTGCTGAAATCTGCCGGTGCTACCGGCACTGCCAAAATTATTTTCTTTGGATTTTGTGATTTTATATAGTTGATTGCAGCCCTTGTTGTAAAGCCAGTTGCAACCCCGTCATCTGTTAATATTGCAATTTTATTTTTTAGATTTTGCAATTCATATTTTCCTTTATACACTTTGTACCTTCTTTCTATTTCTTTGCCGATTTGCTTTTTCTGCTCATGCATGTATTCATCCGAAATATTATAAATCCTTATAGTTTCTTCATTAAGCATTACTTTTTTGTCAGGACCAATTGAGCCTATAGCAAATTCTTCATCGTCCGGCAGTCCAATTTTTTTTGTAACGATAATGTCCAATTTTATATTCAGAAATTTAGCGATTTCATAACCAACTTCAACACCTCCTCTTGGAATGGCAAGTACTATGACCTCTTTGTTGTTTTTGTATTTTTTTAGTTGTTCTGCCAACCTAATTCCAGCTTCATGACGGTCTTTGAAGTGCATTTTTTATCACATTCTATTTGTATTATTTATTTGTAATATTTATAATTTTCCTGAATTGAGATAGAAAAGTTTTTAAATAAGCCCTACTATTTTCGTATGGTTTTATATGAGAATCGATATTATTAGGATTGATCCAATAATCCAAAAAAAGATATACGAAAAGCACAGTATATTGGCTGAAGAAATTATTTTAATATTAAAGGAAAACGAGCCCATATTCAAAAAAGCAGGAAGTAATCAGATAATGGCAATAGGTTTGTACAATCGCTACATAACAATATTTTTTAGATACAATCCAAAAATAAAACAAGCAACTATCGCAACAGCTTACACTTCAGATAAGAAGCAAATTAAATATTATAAGAAGGTGAGAAAATGAAAAACAAATCAGATTTAGAAAGATTGGAAGATGCTAAAGTTACTTTTGGTGAACATGCATTTGCTCCAACGGAGATGTATTGTGATAAATGCGGCAGTCAAATGAAAAGAGCAGATATAGAAATGCCTGTTTCAGACTATGTTAAGGTAAAGTTGAAAGTTTTTATATGCTCTAAATGTAGAGAAGAAATGTTGGGATTAAATGAAGCTAAAAAATTAGATAGAGCATTGGTGATAAACCGATTATTGTCGCAAGATTATCCAGTTAGTTTCAAAAGACGCTTAAGTTTTGACGGTGACAATTATATTTTTAGACTGCCGTCTGAATTGACAAAAGGCAAACATACAGAAGTTAAAATCATCCCTTTAGAGAGTAACGAGGCTTTGATAAGGTGGTAAATTGAAGTTGGATAACATAAGTTTCAGTTTAATCTTGGTAGAAGAACAGTACCATATTCTTTTTGAATCAACTCCCAATTGTATTTTACGTTTTTATATAAATTTACTACATCTGAGTTAAATTCGGCACATTTCAATGGCACGAGTCCCTCTCTACCATCTTCTAAACGAATTTTTTCAAATTTACAATTACCTATATTTACTTCTTCTAAGGGCTCAAATTTAGATGAAGTTTGGCTTACAGTCTCTCTCCATATGCCTTCAATTAGTTTAGTATCATCTCCAATTTCTTTCCACCCCCCATAAGCATTTTTGTCTTCTATCTCGGCAACATTATCCCCATCAACATCAACCCAACCTAATGTCCTTTGTAGTTCTATTCCAATTAAATTGTTCTTGTACATAATCTCATATTCACCATCATTATCATAATCTTTAAGGCGTTCATTGTTATGAAGGCCGCTTAAGCAGTTTCCACTAGGGCTTTCCTCTTTTATCAAGCCCTCTGGTTCTTGACTAACTCTGATTTTTAGATTAGAGGGTAATTCTACGGCGTAGTAATCTGTTGAAGTCCCTAAGAAATCACAGTGAGTAACATCTTCCTTTTCCTTTCCAGTTAATTTGTCAACATTTTGACCCAATATATCTAGATAAACTGTACCATAACCCATGGGAACATGATCTCCTGGTAAGCCTACAGCATGCAGAATTTCATGACTTATAGTTCCGAACATATCATGAAAAGCAGCCAAGGCGTCTAATCCAGTTTTTTTGTCTGTGGTTAAATAAGTTGCAGGTGGTGTGAGGGGGGATTCAATAAACTGCATATTATTCCAAATGCTGAAATATCCGCCAAACCCCTTTATTATAACAGGACTAACAATAAAAATTTTGAAATCTTTTGGACTTATTTTTTGAATAGCTACATCGTATATTTTTTGTATCTCTTCATTTGAGAAGTATGTGTGACTTATTGATGGTTTTTCTACGCCTTGTGGGGGAGATATAACAACAGGTATTAGGTCATATTGAATTGGATTGGAAACTTTCTGTTTTTTTCTAATATAATCATTCATTAAAGGTGTGTAAGTTCTAGTCCAGTCTAATAAAATATTTTCAGGATATGCTTCATCAAACATTACAAACACTAGAAGCGCTTTCAGTCTATTAACTGTGACAGGTACTAAAGTTGTTACATGTGAGGTGGAAGTAGACATTTCCTCTCCAATAGTGGTTTTTATATTAAAATCCATGATTAAATGATCAGTTAAATTCTTCCACAATGTTGACCTTAGGAATACACCATTTTTCCATCCTTCCAATCCGCTTCCACTATAAGTAAACTCAATATTTGGCGATGGAACAACAAAGGATTTTCCATCGAATTTTTTGGTTAGCCACATATCTCTCATAAATTGAGTTAACGAATTGCAATAACCGTATGTTGCAACAGAAGTACCAAATTTTTCTGCCCAACAAGAGGAAGGGTAAAACAAGCCATCTCCGCCACAAACAGGATTATAATATGTCTTACAAGCCAAAATATCCAAACATTGAGTCTTATAAATATTACATTCCTCTTTGTAATATCGTGAACATTCTGGCTTAATTCTATTTTCTTGTAAAAAGCAATAAAATTCCTTTGGAATGGGAACTTCCAATATCGAAGCACTCCTAAGTTCAATTTGAACACACTGACCATTTTGACAAAACAAACCCTGAGGGCAATTATTTACAGAACTCCATTCTAAACAAGAATCAGAATCATAATTGCTACAAGTTTGATACCCGTTATTAAAGCATCTTTTTAAACCACTTTCAGGACATTGATTGATGCAGGTTTTTTCAGATTTCATTCCACAGCCAAATACAAGAAAAATCAAAACTATTGAGAGCAAAATTACCAAAATACTATTCTTATTATTAAATCCATTTATTTTCTTCAATCCTAACTACCTTACCTTTTTTATTTAAGATAACTGTGCCCCTATCATCCCCAATCGTTAATTGAACATGCCATTCCTTATCCTGCAAAAATGTGTTCGCAATTATTAAAGGTTCTTCTGGTGTTGGCTGGCCAATTTTAGATATGATATATTCGTTTGCAATTTTCTCGGCTTCTTCGTTCGTTATATCCTTGGCACATCCGGTAAATAGTATCAGAATTAATAATAAAAATATTCTCATAGATTTGTATTTCATAAAGATATTTTTCTTTATTTATATATTAACCTTTCGATTTGTATAAATCAAAACCAATAACTTTTTTAATAACTATATAATTTATTTCTTTCTTATGTCAACAGACAAAGAAATTAAAAAGGAATTCAAGGAAAAGGCATCAAGAGAGCCGGATAAATATTATGCTACCTCTGTTCTTAAAGCAGAAGGTTTTAGTAGAAAAAAATGCAGTAAATGCGGCACTTTTTATTGGTCTGTGACAAATGATAATGTTTGCGGCAATCCTGCTTGTTCAGGGGGCTTTAGGTTTATTGGAAACACCCCAGCAAAAAAACAATTGGATTATATTGGTGTTTGGAATGAATTTTCAAAATTATTCAAAAAATGGGGCTATACCCCTATAAAACGCTATCCTGTTGTTGCAAGATGGAGAGATGATACTGACTTTGTTCAAGCTTCTATTTATGATTTCCAGCCGTATGTTGTTAGCGGCGAAGTTGAACCACCGGCAAACCCCTTGGTTGTGCCGCAGATGTGCTTGCGCTTTAATGACATTGATAATATTGGGATTACTGGAGCACATTACTGCGCTTTTGTCATGATTGGACAGCATGCTTTTATGAAGCCGAAGGAATGGAATCAGGCAAAATTTTTTACTGATATTCACAACTGGCTAAAGATAGGGCTTGGCTTGAAAAACGAGGAAATAAAATTCCATGAGGATGCATGGGCTGGCGGCGGCAATTTTGGGCCATGCATGGAATATTTTTCAAGAGGACTTGAGTTAGGCAATCAAGTTTATATGATGTTTGAGCAGACTCCAACTGGTTTCAAGGAATTGAACTTAAAAGTTCTTGATATGGGCATGGGCCATGAAAGAAATGCATGGTTCACTCAAGGAAAATCAACAAGCTACGAAACTACATTCCCCACTGTTGTCAAGAAACTTTATGCTATTGCTGGAGTAAAGGTTGATGAGGATTTAATGAAAAAATTTTTACCTTATTCATCTTACTTAAATGTTGATGAAGTTGATGACATTGACAAAGTATGGAATGATGTTGCTGAGAAAGTTGAAGTTGATGTAAAGGAATTGAGAGAAAAAATACTTGAATTAGCTGCTTTATATTCAATTGCAGAGCATTCAAGGGCATTGCTTGTTGCTTTAAGCGATGGGGCATTGCCTAGCAATGTTGGAGGCGGCTATAATCTAAGGGTTATTTTGCGAAGAGCATTATCTTTTATTGACAAATACAAATGGGACATTTATCTTCCCGATGTTTGCAGATGGCATGCTGATTACTTGAAACCACTATTTCCTGAACTAAGCGAAAATCTTGATGAAGTTGAGAAAATTTTGGATGTGGAAAAAAGTAAGTATGAAGCAACAAAGCAAAAAACCAATTCTATGATTTCAAAACTAGTCAAAGAAGAGATTGATGACAAAAAATTACTGCTTTTGTACGACAGCTATGGGATTACACCTGAAGTTGTAAGGGAAGAGGCCTTGAAATTTAACAAAAAATTCAATGTTCCTGAAAATTTTTATGCAAAAGTTGCAGAGCTCCATGCAAAGGAAGAGCAGGAGCATGCAACAAAAAGAGAGGAAAAATTAAATTTAGAAGGAGTTCCAGAGACAAAGGCAATGTATTTTGATGATTATAAGCACAATAAGTTTAGGGCTAAAGTTATCAAAATTATTGATAATAAAATAATCTTAGACAAAACTTATTTCTATCCTACAAGCGGGGGGCAGTTGCATGATCTGGGTTTTATTAATGGGAACAAAGTAATTGACGTCTTCAAGCAGGGGAATGTTATTGTGCATCTCCTCAAGCATCATAATTTAAAAGAAAATCAAGAAGTTGAATGTGAAATAGATTTGCAAAGAAGGCTGCAGTTAGCAAAGCACCATACAGCAACTCATATAATAAATGCCGCTGCAAGAAAAGTGCTTGGAAATCACATCAATCAAGCAGGGGCTAAAAAAGATGTTGATTATGCGACAATTGATTTGACACATTACCAAAGCATTACAGATGAAGAAATTGAAAAGATTGAGAAAGAAGCTAATAAGTTAGTTAAAGAAGCTATAACTGTGCATAGCAGTTTTTTGCCGAGAACTGAAGCTGAACAAACTTTTGGGATGAATATCTATCAAGGTGGAGCAGTGCCCGGTAAATTTCTTAGGATTGTTAACATTGATGACGTTGATGTTGAAGCATGCGGCGGAACTCATTTGAAAAATACATCAGAGGCAGGAGAAATCAAGATTTTGAAAACAACAAAAATAAGCGATGGAATTGTTAGGATTTACTTCACAGCAGGAGAAGCTGCACAAAAAGAAAGCAAAAAAGAAAAGAAAATTTTGGAAGAAGCTGCTAAATTGCTTAATGTTAGAATAGAGCAATTGCCTGCAAGAGTGAATGAATTATTTGAGAAGTGGAAATATGCAAAAAAATCTGTTGAGAAAAATAAAAAAATAGATTTGAAGGAATTAGAATTGACCTCAATAGAAGAATTTAAAGGAAATGTTTTAGACAAGATTTGTGAAATATTAAAAACACAGCCAGAGCATGTAAATAAAACTATTAAAAGGTTTTTGAGTGATTTAAGCGGATATAAAAAGAAGATAAAATAAAAATTATTTTTTTTGTCTCGCTCGCATTAAAATTTTATTTAATGCTTCTACATAAGCATACATCGTTGCTTCCGTTTGATCAATACTTCTTCCCTTACCATAATAAGTTCTTCCTTTGTGGCTTACTTCCATCCTAACAACAATCTCTCCATTAGAGCCACCTGTAACGGAATTCGAGGTCAAACGTATTATATAAGGTGGATCAACTCTAAATGGGGTTGTTTGATTTAATGCTTTAACCATAGCATCCATCTGTCCTGCACCATCTGCGATTACTCTTTCAATTCCGCCATCTACAGATACGTCCATTAATGCTGTTGCGGGAATTATAATACCTTTTAAATCTCTTCCACTAACAAATTGATAATTTTTAACTCTAACCATTTCTTTATACTCGGTTGCCATTTTTCCATTCCTCCAAATTATTTTATTTTTATTTCTTAGCATATTCCAGAACTTAAACAACAATGCAAAGACCCATTAAAGAATATGTTAGATTTTGTGGGTCTTATAACAGTAGCAGAAGCAATAGACTTAAAGCTAACAAAGACAATGCAGAATCTTTATTTGATATTTTGTTAGCCATTTTAATTTATTATGGAAAATTAAGGTTATATTTAAATGTTTTTGATTTTTTATATTTTACTTATTTCGATACTTTTTTATATCATTTATTTTTACCAAATAGTATGGCATTGTTCCCTAAAAAATTGGTTGCAGTAGTAAATGAAAAGATTGAAATTGGCAAGGCAATGAATGCTCTAGCCCATATGACATTAGGTTTAGGCGCAAACATCGAAAACAAAGATGAGTTAAGATTTACAAATTATAAAGATAAAGATGGCGGAAATCATGATAAAATATCTGAAATGCCGTTTATGATACTTAAAGCTAATTCTAACCAAATAAGAACCTTGAGGAAAGCAGCATTAGCCAACAATATGAACTTTGTAGATTTTAACAATACAATGACTGAAGGAACTTATGAAGATCAGATAAAAAGAGCAAATGAAACTAAAGAAGAATTATTAGAATATTACGGAATAATCTTATTTGGCGATTGGGAGTTAGTTTCTGACTTAACAAGAAAATTTTCTCTTTGGAAATAATAAAAATATATTTTTTTAAATGAATTTCTCAAGTTTTGTTTGTTGTTTTATATTTTTCAGTAAATTGCTTTTGTTCAATACAAAATCAACGTTGTAGTTAAATTTTCTTTTGATTAATTTTCTTGCATATTCAAGTAGTAGTTCTTTTGATGAAAATTCAATTGGTGTGCTGCTCATTGCCTTTCTTGTTGCTTCTCTTGTAACCCAAACTCCTAGGGGCATAGTGTATTCATCCGTTATAAACCTCAATGCAAGAACAGAAGATTGTCTTTTCAATTCTTTTAATTTTTCCGATATTGCAAGACGCACAGTATAATATCCGCCTACCGTATTTGATGCGTAATCCTTTCTTCCAAAATTATTTTCATAATCTGTTGTAAATTTTAACTCCCTGCTGAAATTCCAGTTTTGTGGAACATATGTCTCGAACAATTCATAGCTCCAAACTTCTGGAAACATTAAAATCAAATAATAATTTCCCAGATAATTCTCAAAAAAAGAATGATAAGAATTTATTTCATTAAAATCTTTTATTTCATTTATCAATTTTTTTCCAATTATATCATCTGTTGCCGTGATGCTCCATCTTGTCGGCACTAACTTCCTGTCTTTTTTCACTCCCAAAGTCCCGACACTCAGCAATTTACTTAAAAAATTCTCGTCAAATTTATTTTCGTAAAGATAGTTGACAGCTTGCTGCGCTTTCAAATCAGTGTCTTCAAAAACCTTGTAAACCTTGGTGTGTATTTTTGGATTCTCGGTTATTGATGCTTTTTTTAGCTTTGCATTTGGGCCAGTTGGTGCCATATATGAGTCAAGGTTTAATCTGAACTTTGGCTTTTCAAATAATTGTATGTCAACATCAACTGGCTTTGAGGACATTGCAATATCCTGCGACAATTCCAATAATTTTATTCTTTTTTTAATGTTGATAGTGTACCTAGAATTCAACAATGAAGAGCGAAAATCAACAATTCTTGGGATTTCATAATTTTCTGCTGACCAATATTTAGGAGCATCAAAAAGCCATGCGTCTTCTGTCTGTTCAGGAGGCGCAAGAATGCCGACATTTATGTTTGGGTAGCCAAATCTGCCGACAAAAGGCGCAACTGCATCGCTTGCAAACTCTTCTTTTTGGATTGTATTCTTCACCTTAAAGATAGCATTGTTTCTTGCGCAAATCGGGCATTTTCCTTTTCCGCAGTCTCCTAATGGGTCGTAGCCCCTGTGTTGTTTGAACGGGATTTGCATGAAGTTCAACAATATAATAATCAATATAAAAGTTTTGGATTTATTTTTTATAGATATATTTTGACCAGAAGTTTTTGAAGAAAGGCAAAGTTAATGTTGAAAGCATAAAAGCAATTGCTGGAACAATAGCATTAAGCCAAGGTTGTGGAATTTTAATAGCTTTAAGATAAAATCCAATTGTGAGGTAAGTAAATAACAAAAGCAAAAATCTCCTAGTATAGCTTGATTCCCATG
>JACPMP010000065.1 GCA_016185915.1 Candidatus Woesearchaeota archaeon | reverse complement strand
AATTATTAGCAAATTCATTTTATGGTTATTTGGGCTTTTTTGGAGCAAGGTGGTATTCCCTTGAGTGTGCGAGAAGCACGACAGCATGGGGCAGATATTACATTCACAAAGTTATTGACAAAGCCCAAAAAGAGGGATTTTTTGTACTTTATAGTGACACTGACTCCGTGTTTTTAACACTTGATGGCAAATCAAAAAAAGAAGCTGAGAGTTTTGCAGAGTCAGTAAATTTGGAATTGCCCGGACTTATGGAGCTTGAGTACGAGGGCTTTTATCCATCAGGAATTTTTGTATCTGCAAAGATTGGGCCATTTGGAGCAAAGAAAAAATATGCTTTGATGTCAGAGCAAGGTGCGTTAAAGATTAAGGGATTTGAAACAGTTAGGCGAAATTGGTCGCTAATTGCTAAAGATGTGCAGGAAAAAATTTTGGACATAGTTTTGAGGGAGAGTGACACCAAAAAAGCGCTTGAGCATGTCAAAAATGTAATTAGCGATTTAAGAAGCAAGAAAATACCGCTGGAAAAAGTAATAATACATACGCAACTGCAAAAAGATATTTTGGATTATGCTAACAAAGGTCCTCATGTTGCAGTAGCCCAAAGATTAAAAAACAAAGGCAGGAATGTTGGCCCAGGCTCAATCATAAAATATGTGGTAACACAAGGCAGTGACATAATAAGGAATCGCTCTAAGATGCCTGAAGAAGTTAAAGAGAGCGATTACGATGCAGATTACTACATACACAATCAGGTAATTCCAGCAGTTGAGAGAATTTTCAATGTCTTAGGATACAAAAAAGAGGATTTGCTTGAAACAAAGGAGCAGACTAAATTAGAAGGGTTTTTTTAGATAGTTACTAATTTTTAAAAAACAAATTCTAAAATTGATTGATAAGTACACTGGTTGGTCAGATTACCAATTATCAAAAGCTTATTAAATATTTATAATATTGCTATGAGAAAAATTTAAACTACAAAAAAAATCTGATATGAATAGTGATATGGATTGTAGGAGAAATCATATTCTTTCTTTAAAACAATCGTTTTATAATTTCTCTTAGCAATTTCTGATTGTATGCTTCCTCTGTTTGAATGAATAGCAGAGTCTTTTGGAATTAGTACAGCATCATATTTTAAGATTTTTGTAATTAGCCTGGAGAATTGGATTATTTTTTCATAAACTGAATTTGGAGATGTCACGCTTAGAATTCTTTGTGATGGTTGTATTGAGCAAACTAAGTATCTTCTATTGTTTTCCACAATCGTCCTATAAATAACGCCTCCGCAAGCATTTTTATCTTCATCAAATATTATCATTTGCCAGAAATCTTGGCTGTTCCATAATTTATCATCTGTGGCAACACATACACCCATATTAAACATTGCAGCACTATGTGCTTTTCTTTTAGATAAGTGGAATGTAAATGGTTTTGTAGCTCCAAGTATTCCTTTACCACCTCTATTAAAACTAAACTTCTTAACTTCATGCTGCATTTGTTCATATTGTTCACCGTATATTTCATTCTTTATTCTTGCAATCAGGCTTTTCTCTACTACATTTGCGCTAAGGTTCTTTATCCATGCTTCTATTTCTTTTGAAGTCCATTCCTGTTGCCAAGCTGAAATGCTCTCAACAAAAAAACCATTTCTTTCGAGAATTTGCATAATTCTTTTTTCCTTATCTGGCACTGGACCTTTCCAGATGTTTTCAAGGGTTTTGCACAAACCCCTCATATCACGTGTCTTTCCCAAAATCGTACTGTTCAAAATTGCATATTGTTCAGGATGCTGTTTTAAACTTTCAGATAGTATTCCGAATAGCAAGTCGCTCGTCCTGTCCCCTATAAACTCTTTATATTTCATTAGTATCTCATATGTTTGGGAAAATACTGGAAGAGATTCACCTCTTAATACAGAATAACTATAAACTAAGCTCAAGTAATGTTTTCTTTTATCTCTTAGAGTCTTATTTGCCAGATTTTGCATCAATTCTATCCCTAACTCAGCAGGATTAAACTTCGTTGGTCCATTATTGTTAGTCTCCTGAACAATATTAACAATGTCTTGCCATGCCTCGGCATTGAGGCTGTCCCCTTCTTTCAACTGCATGCTTCCTACTGCTATCTTAACTTTTCTTCCTGATAATTTCCTTATTCCCATTGGAATGTCTCCTTGCCTGTCTTCTCTTTGGTCAAATAACACCTTGTATTGGCTTCTTTCAATTGTAAGCTCAGGAGGAAAAACATAATATAACACACCAAAAAATAGTTTTTCTTCGATCTTTAATGTTGTGGTACTTCCTTCATAAATTTCATCTTTTATTCTTCTCACATTTTCAAATAATAATTCTAATTGGGCATTTCTATCGAGTCTGTTGGATTCAAATATTTCTCTATATTTTGCAAATAAGTCAATAATAAAGGCTGGAGCGTTATTAAGAAATGAGAAAATAAGCTCTTTGTCCTTGCTTATAGGCTTTGCAATAATATTTTGTTTGAGACCTTCAACTAAAATATGTATAAGTATATCATTTGCCCTCACTGAGTATTTCTCGCATATGGTCCTTACAACAATTATATCTTGTTCGTCTTTAATTCCTCCATTGTTCTGTACTTGCCCTATACTCCGAAAACAAAGAAAAGTTCCAACTGTTTGTACCTTCGCAACTGGAATTAGCAAAATCTGGAAAATTTTTTCCTTAAACATCGAAATTAGGTACTTAATGTTTGATAATGAATCAAAAAGTTGCACTTCAGTTCCTTTTGAAAGTTCAGCCAATTCTAAAAGATATTTGCCTATTATCGATAGGTTTTGTGGGGTAACTATATCTTGACATGCTCTTAAACCACTGATAAACAATGAGGATGCTACTTCTTTCTTCGCAGATTCTGCTATTTTTATAAGTTCAAAACCAGTATTGAATAATCCGTAATGTTCTATAATACGACAACATGCTTGTAAACCATGGCACAATATAACTTCAACATATTCATCTTTAGCAGCATTAGCAATCTTTACTAATTCTAAGCCTACATGCAGAACACCCTGTTTGGGTATTATTTCTTCGCAAGCTTTTAAACCACATCTAAAGATATAGTTAACGTGCTTTGATTTAGTAGCCTCAGTTATCTTTACTAGTTGTAATCCAACCTCCAGTAATCCGTGTTGAAGTATAACCTCTCGACAGTTAGGAATAGCATACATAAACAATGGTTGTCTATATTCTTCCCTTGAAGCTTCTGCTATTTGCACTAATTCCAATCCTATTCTTGACAGTCCATATTTATTTATAATCGCGCCTTTGCATGCCTCAAGTCCTATATTAAGTACTGGTTCTACAAATTCTGGTTTTGTAGATGATACTATCTTTACTAAAGAGCCAATACTTTCTAAATCGTATGCTTTTGTCGTTTCTCTATTTTTAATTAAGAAATCAAATAATTGTTTTAAGGTTTCTGGTTTAGCACCTTCAATTATCTTTATCAATTCAAAACCTACATTCGATATCCCGTATTTTGATATGAAGTCTTGGCAGGCAATCAAACCGTAACAAAATATGACTCCTATATATTCAGATTTCGCAGCATCAGCAACCTTTACTAGTTCTAATCCGACATTTAGTATACCATATTTTGGTATCATGTCTTTACAGGCATACAGTCCACATTCAAATATGGGTTTAATATGCTCAGATTTCATAACATTTGCTATCTTAACTAATTGTAATCCTACATTTAACAGCCCAGATTCAAGAATTGTTTGTCTGCATGATGGTAGCGCAAACTTAATTAGATAGAACAAATACTCAGGCTTGGCAGCTTGTGCAACTTGCGCAAGCTCCTTCAGACCATGGTCAGGACCTAACCATTGACATTGCATGAAAAGATAGCTTATTATTGACAAGACATCTTCTGGTTTAGCGGATTGAGCTATTATCGCTAAGTCTTCAAATCCGTATTTAAGTACAAGTGCCTTATGCTCAGGATAAAAGTGTCCTGAAAAGTAATCCAATATACTATCTATATCATCAAGTCTAGAAGCTTGTGTAATTCTTGCCAAATCAGCCAATCCATATTTTAGTAGGGCTTCTTTTAAATTTTGTAATCGTTTAGGTGTATTATATACATATTTTGAAGAATCCACTATTTTTGCTAAAGCCAGACCTACATTTAGAAGACCATATTTTGGAATTAACTCATGAAATGATGGCAGCAAATCCTCCTTGAATAAATAGAATAGGTTATCCGGTTTTATAGACTGAACTATTCTTACCAAATCTGAGCCAACATTTAGCAAACCAAACTGTTGTATCAGATTTTGATATAATGGTAATCCATCGTGAAATAAAACTTTTAGTCTCAATTTTGCTGATTTTTTATCACCCACTACTACAGCTCTCGCAATTTGAAGCGTTTCATTCCAATGTTCAATTAAGTACTGTCCCAGTTTAGGATAGTCATAATACGGAAAGCCGAATTTAATTAATTGCCTTTTTCTGTGATTAAATTGTATGCCTTTAGAGAACGACAGTTGACTTAATTGCTTTTTGCTGATTAGTTTATTAATGAGGATTTCCATATTCCTCAGTTGTCGCATAATTTTTTCTTTGATATTGAGCAAATAACCTTCCTCTTTCAAATAAGCTATAAACTTCCTAATATTGTAATGTAAAACTCCAATATCCTGATTTGTATAAGTATTGATAAAATCAAGCTGATTTTGTAAGCATTTTTCAAGTCTCGTCCAGTCATCCCTCCCATGGTCCAATCGGTTTAATAGTTCGTAAAGAATCCTTTTACTGTTTGGGTCTGTTGTTTCTTTCAATACTCTAGAGGCAATATCCCTTATCTTAAGAACGGCTCTTTTTTCACGCCCAATTTCTTCTTTTTCTTGTACATCTATATCTCTAACAACTCTTATATGCTCCTTAAGTTTTCTAATGTTCCAATCCGTATTCCCTTCTCGGAGAAAAAGTTGTACATGACTTACTTTTGCTTGCCAATCTTCTTCAAGCTTCTTTATATCCTCTATAGCAACTCTTAACTCTTCATCCAGTGTCTGAAGAGTACTGGCAGTTTGTTCACTTTCAAAGAATTTTTCCAGTATCTTTGCCATTAATCTCCTCTTTTTGATATTTGGTTTAAATAATTATTTCAAATCGGCCCTTACAACCTCGATAAAGTCCTTATGTAGTTTTTTATTTTGATGATAACATTAAATAATTTTCGTTAGTTCATTCCAAATATCCCAAACATAGAAACAAGTTAGAGATTATTTGGCTTTTTCGTTCATCACCGAAAAATTTATTGATTAACAAAATCTCTGAGAATTTTCTAAGCTGTGATGCTTTAACCATCATCCACTAGTTTTTCTTCCACTCCTAATTCCTTCTTAATCTTTGTGACATGATTACCTACTATTTTAACAGATATTCCGAGTTCTCTTGCAACATTGATTCTGTTACCGTTGTTTCTAACTAATGCACTTACTATTGCATCACGATGAATTTGGCATAGTGTCATACCATTATAGTCTGCAAGCTTTGGAACAGTTTGAGCAGGCAATTTTAAATTAAATTTAATCAATAATCGATTAAAATCTGCAAAGATTTAAAAAAGAAAATTGAATTCTGTGTAATAAAATGATTCCAAACTACGAGCCAACAAAACTAGAGCCAGAAATATTGGAATTTTGGAAAAAGCACAGAATTTACGAAAAGGCCAAAGAGAAAAACAAAGGCAAAAAGAAGTTCTATTTCTTAGATGGGCCGCCATACACTTCTGGAAAGGTGCATTTGGGCACAGCTTGGAACAAAGCACTGAAAGACAGCATACTAAGATACAAAAGAATGCAGGGCTATGATGTATGGGACAGGGCTGGCTATGACATGCACGGAATGCCAACAGAGCAGGCTGTTGAACAGAATCTTGGGTTAAAGCATAAAGATGAAATTCCAGTTTATGGCATAGCAAATTTTGTGAATGCGTGTAGAGAGCTTGCAATAACAAATATGCTTTCAATGAACGAAGATTTCAAGAGGATAGGCACATGGATGGACTTTGGCAATGCTTATCAGTCTATACAAAACACTTACATGGAAGGCGAGTGGTGGCTTATAAAAAAGGCCTATGAAAATGGACGGCTTTATGAAGGAGAAAAAACAATGCATTGGTGTGCTTCTTGTGCAACTGCATTGGCAAAACATGAGTTAGAGTACGAAAATGTGACTGATGACTCTATTTTTGTAAAATTTCAACTAAAAAACAAGCAAAATGAATTCTTAATTATATGGACAACAACGCCTTGGACGATTCCCTTTAATCTTGGAGTAATGGCGAACCCTAACTTGGATTATGTAAGGGCAAAAGTTGAAAATGAGGTATGGGTTGTTGCAAAAGAATTGGTGTCAGACTTAATAGGCAAAATAGCGCAAAAGCAGTTTTCAATTCTGGAAGAGTTTAAAGGCGATAAACTGCTTGGCTTAGAATACATTCATCCATTTGAAAATGAAATTTACCAATTTAAAGAATTGAAGAAGAAGTATCCTAAAGTGCACACGGTTGTTTTAAGCGAAGAGTATGTTGACATAAGCGCTGGCTCAGGATTGGTCCATATGGCGCCTGGCTGTGGTCCAGAAGATTATGAGGTTGGACATAGAAATGGAATTCCCCCATTTAATACATTAACAGAAAGGGGGATTTTTGACGAGACAAGCAGCATTTTCAAGGGATTGACTGCAAAAAATGACGATAAAAAGATAACTGAGGAAATTAGAAAAAAGGGCTTGTTGATTGCAGAGACAAAAATAGAGCACGACTATGCGCATTGCTGGCGCTGCAAGAATCCTGTGATTTACAGGACTACAACGCAATGGTTTTTTAGGATTGAAGACTTGAAAGACAGGATGCGTGAATTAAACAAAAGCATAAAATGGGTTCCTGATTTTGCCGGCTCAAGAAATTTTGACAACTGGCTGGCTAATTTGAGAGACAACGGAATTACAAGGCAGAGATATTGGGGCACCCCACTGCCAATCTGGAAATGCAAACAATGCGATGATTTTGTGGTTGTTGGCTCTATTGATGAGCTAAAGAAACTTGCTGGCAGAATTCCAGATGATTTGCATAAGCCATGGATTGATGAGGTTAAATTTAAATGCAAATGCGGCAGTGTAAAAGAAAGAATCCCTGACATACTCGATGTTTGGATAGATGCTGGCTCTGCATCATGGAATTGTCTTGATTTTCCCCGAAGAAAGGACTTATTCGAGAAATTGTATCCAGCTGATTTTATTTTGGAAGGAATAGACCAGATTAGAGGGTGGTTTAATCTTTTGTTTGTTGCCTCAATGGTTGCGATGAACAACTGCTCGTTTAAATCTGTCTATATGCACGGCTTCATCAACGATGCTCAAGGCAGAAAGATGAGCAAGTCCCTTGGTAATTATATTTTGCCGCAGGAAGTTATAATGGAATATGGAGCTGATACTTTAAGATATTATATGATAGGCGGCACAGCCCCTGGAGTCGATATTAACTATAACTTTGATGATATGAAAGTTAAGCACAAGAATTTGACAGTGCTTTGGAACTTGCATAAATATATAATAGAAATGGCTAAAAATCTTAAAGCAAACCCGATTGATTTGGATTTGGAAAAATATGAGCTTGATGCCGAAGAACGATATATATTATCAAAACTTAATTCGGCAATTAGAAAAGCTACGGAAATATTTGATGACTACAGGCTGAATGAAACACCTTCGCATGTTGAAGAAGTGTTTTTAGAGCTAAGCAGGACTTACATACAATTAACGCGAGACAAATCGTCCATGGGCGGCGATGATGACAAAAAAGTCGTGCTCTACAGTGCTTTTAATGTTTTGATGGACTCATTAAAATTGTTTGCTCCAATTGCCCCTTTCATAACAGAAGCAATGTACCAGAAGTTAAGGCATGAATTTAAGCTAAAAGATGAAAGCATTCACTTATCTGATTGGCCAAAGTATAAGGAAGAATTGGTTGATAAGGAGCTTGAAGATTCAATGCAGATAGTAAGCGAGATTGTCCAAAGCGCTCTTGCTGTAAGGGAAAAAATACAGCTTGGTGTGAGATGGCCATTAAAGGAGATGGTGATAGCTGTAAAAGATAACAAAATAATGCATGCTGTTGAAAAATTGAAAGAGGTAATAAAAAAACAAGTGAATGTAAAAGATGTAAGTATTGTAGAATCAATGCCTAATGTAAAAGTAAAAATTAAGGCTGATTACTCGCAAATAGGCCCTGATTTTGGCGATAAGGCTCCTAAGATAATAGCACAGCTTACAATTGATAGCCCTGAAACTGTTTTGAAGCATATTCAAGAGAATGGTAAGTATTCTTTTAAAGTTGATGGAGAAAAAATAAATATTGTAAAAGAGCATTTAATTGTCGCAAGAGAAGTGCCTGTGCCCTATGAAGAAGGCACTTTTAAACATGGTCTTATTTATTTAAATAAAGAAATGACAGATGAATTGGAAGCAGAGGGCTTTGCGCGAGAGATAATGAGAAGAGTGCAGGCATTAAGGAAAAAGGCAGGCTTGCAGAAATCTGATAACATCTCATTGTTTATTAAAACGGATGAAGAATTGAAGGATATGCTTAAAGAGTGGAATTTAGTAATAAAGGAAAAGGTTGGCGCTTCTCAATTCAGGATTTCTGAGCTGGAGCCAAGCAAAAAGCATGCTTTTGTTAGCAAGGAAAAGGTAAAGAATAAAGAATTTGAGATACATTTGGAAAAGGTTTAGAAAAGTTTAAAAAGTTCGGTTTATTAGGGATTAATGGATTAAAATGGAACAAAACTATGAATTTTTTATGAAGACAGACTTAAGTTCTTATATAGGTAAATGGATTGCTATTTGCAATGAAAAAATCGTATCTAGCGGCGAAAACCCAAAACAAGTGTTTGAGCAAGCAAAAAAACTATGCCCAGGATACAGACCTTTATTGACAAAAATTCCTGAAAAAGAAACTATGATTTTCTAAGATGACTATTTCATTTAGGTACAAAACTGTTAAAAGACCTGATGGCACTCATGTAAAAACACCATCAATTCCTATAACTCTTATAGGAAAGGAAAGCTTTGACACTATAGCGCTACTCGATTCTGGAGCGGATATATCCGCAATGCCGCAATCAATTGCAGAACTATTAGGTTTAAACCTTGAAGGTAAATTTACATTTGCTTATGGTATCGGAGGCAAGGCAAAGTCGTTGAATCTACAGTAAAAATATCGGTCCAGAAGGGACATGAACGATATAATTTTAATCTTCCAGTTAAGGTTATATTAGATGATTATAATTTTCCTATTCTCTTAGGAAGACTAGGATTCTTCGATAAGTTTGTGATAACGTTTGACCAAGAAAATGAGAGAGTTTTGCTTAAAAGAAGAACTGAGAGATGATTACAAATGAAAGACAAAGAATTTGAGTTGTATTTGGAAAAATTTAGAAAACTATTTATATATCCCAATCTAAATGCTTTTTAGGGGTGATAAAATGGCAGAAGCAAATCTTCTTGTAACGTATGAGCCTTCTCATGCTGGAAGTGCTAAGGAAGAGGTTGAAAAGGCATTCAAAGCAATAAAGCAAAAAGCTAAATTTCTGAAGTCAGATGTTGAAGGTGTTTTTAGGCTTAGAGTTGGAAATGCAAAAAAACTTGTCAAGAGTTTGAGCAAATTGAAAAACAGGAAAGGACTGTTTGAGCATACGTTTTATTGGATACCAATTGAAAAATGGATTTCAACAAATATTAAAGCAATGCAAAAAGAGATTAAAAAACTGCAGAAAGGCATTAAGAAAAATGAGAAATGGAAAATGGACATGCACAAAAGACATTTTGAACAGATACATTCACCAGAATTGATAGTTAAATTGACAGAGGTTGTTGACAAGCCAAAGGTTGATTTGGACAATCCTCAAAAAATAATTGAAGTGCAGATTATGGGCAAGAAGACTGGATTGGCATTGCTGAATAAGGATGAGGTTTTGAGTTTGGGTAAAAAATAAATTCTCTTAGATGAGGGGGGGTGAAAAATGAAAAAAGGATTAGTTTTAATGATGATTGCAGTAATGATTCTAGCAACAGGGATAGTGTTTGCTACGCACGCTACAGCGAAAGGATTCGACCAGTTTGGTTATAACTACAAAGCAAGGATTTTTGTAGGAGCGGCAGATGGGGTTGACAGAATCTTAGATGGAAAAGTCTGGGGAGATCCAACGTATGCCAATGATCAGCTAGTTATGAAATGGTCTAAGGCATGGGACGATGCAAGATTCCATGGTGCTGCTTGGACACCTGATGCATGGGTAGACAATGAATGGAACGGCATGGCAGACGGTTCGCAGAGCAACTGGCATTACAAAATAATTTGGGTTGGTTCGCAGTTGCAGAACAGCCCCTACTGGCGAAATGGCGGTTATCCAATTTGGGGACAGTTTGAAGTTATAATGGACCAAGGAACAGATGCAACCGGCCATCAATGGTATGCACATGCTACACCAAATGGTTATGGTGGCTAAATTTTTTTTATTTTATATTTTTTCAAAACTTATAAATACTTCCTAATTCTTAGAACTTTTAATGACAAAACAAAAAACTATATCAAAAGATATACCTTTAGCAGAAATAACGCTAAGAAGATATGAAAAGCCAACAAACTTGAATGATAGGGAGCTAATAAGAAAGCTTTGCTTGTCAATTGGGTTATTGCAGCCTGGTGATTCTCGGGATGTTATTGTTGATGTGCTTAATGTTTTGATTAAGGCAAAGAAAGAGCAAAAAAACTTGACAAGCGATGAAGCCACTATTCTTGTAATAGTTGAAAGAAAAAATCTAAAGTTGCCAATGCTTGGAATTGCGCCTTCCAACATAAGGAGGCAATTGAAAAGATTGAAGGATTCATTGCTGGTTGAAAAACGGCTCAATGCCTACAGAATAACGGAACATAACAATTTGAATGAGATTTTTGAGGAAAGGATTGAAAAGATTTTTTTGCCGAGCATAAATGCAAGAATTAAAGAATATTTGAAGAAGATCGATGAATCATAGGAAAAATTAATGTTTTAGCTCGTCTAAAAAACGAAATATTTAAATATATGCTCAGTTTTGTATTCGATAATAAGACGTGGGGTGTATTAAATCGTCTTAATAATAAAAAACAGAGGGAGGTAAATCTAAAATGGCAGAAAAAGTAGCAAAAGTTGGAGTTAAAAAACAAGAAGGCTACCTTTATTTTGTTGACAAGCATGGAGGAGATAAATTCTTTTTTAATTTTTTTTATTTTTCAATTTCTAACAGTTTTTTCAAGGAAAAGATTGCAACTTCAGTTTGTTTGCTGGTCGGCTCTTTAGTTGTGATTTTCTGCAGCAATAAACCGGGCATTGAAATTGATTTAAACAACAAACTTTTTTGATATTTGTCACTGGTTTTCAGTATTTCGTAAGAAATACCTGCTATAAACGGAATCAGCAAAATTCTCACAGGAAAGAGTATTCCTTTTCTAAGCCAAACATTAAAATTTGAAAAATTTGGGTAATATCTCAAGATTATTGACGGCAATAATGAAAAAACAAGAATGCTGACAATAAAAACTATCAATAAAAAAGAAGTTCCGCATCTTGGGTGAAGTGTTGTGAATTTTTCAACATTTCTTACATCGAGTTTTTTGCCTTTTTCATAGCAGTGTATTGCCTTGTGCTCTGCTCCGTGATACTGGAACAATGTTTTTACATCTTTGATAAATGAAATCAGCAAAATATAGATTAAGAAAATTAATATTCTTATAACTCCATCAATGATGTTGAATAATATTGGAAGTTTTTCTTCGGTAAATCCTATCAAGTTTGTTAAAAAGTAAGGCAATGCTATAAAAAATAAGATTGCAAATCCAACAGAAACTAAAATTGTGAAGATAAACTCATTTTTGCCTATCTTTTCCTCCTTGGGGGCAGCCTGCTCAGCAGACCACATCAAAGATTTTATTCCAATGATAAGCATTTCAACAAGATTTACAAAGCCGCGAATAAAACGCCATTTTAAGAAGTTGTATTTTTTCTTTTGGATTATTCCTTTTTTTGTTATAATTTTTTTGTTTTTCCTGACTGCAACAACATAATTATTCAAGCCTCTTATCATCACACCTTCGATAACTGCTTGTCCTCCGACATTGATTTTTTGATTAGGCATCTATTAAAGAAATTTTTAGGTTATTTTAAATAGTTATTGATTTTGGAATTTATTTGAAGGATCTTAGAATTCTTTTACTGAAATTAATATGTAATGAATTTTTAGATTATAGTTTTTGATATATTCCCTCTTTCAAAATATATTCTCTTCTCGAAGTAAGTAATGTTGGCTTTAATATTACGCCATCACAATGTGTTACTGCGCCATTATCAGGGGCATTGGTTTTTTCAGGATAATTATCTCCATGTGCAATATGGACTGTGCCCAACTTTTTTTCATCCTGTAACATCCTGTGGACTAATTGTTTTACATCGAGAGCCCCAATACCAATCTCTCCAATTTTTCTTTCATTAGGATTAGAAAATACGTAATTTCTAATCTCTTTTTCGAGATCAACATTCATTGGACACCAGATCCCTATAATTTTACCATCTCGGACTACATAAGTTACTGGATTAGAGGCTAATGAACCGTATTTAGTATCGAAGTGGTCACCAAGAACACCATCAACAACATAAACTCCATGCACATCAAATGGCGCGGTAAAAACTTCACCGGATGGTATATTATACCAATGTCCTTGTGAAAATCTCCAATCACTTGGTTCCCATCGATAATCTGGATTTAGTTTTAGAGTCAAATCAGTCCCTGCATCTGAAACAATTCTAATCTCGCTTACCCCAGTCAATCTTTCATATAATTCACGACATAGCCTATTAGATTCTGGAATATCCACTTGCATGCCGGATAACATAATCTCATTATTAATATCTGGGGCATGACCGTGTCTTGCGCCATATTTCATGGCTGTGGTAATCAAGGCTCTTCTAAAGGGTAGTTCGCCTTCTTTGCATTCAGCAACATATAGAGTTACATTTGCACTTTCAAGGGCTTGTTTAAGTCTAGAATCTAATCCAGTAAGTGGTCTTGCTCCAAAATCTTCCATAACAAATACAGATATAACTCCACTAGGAGAAATTGCCGATGCTTGAGAAAGAAAAACATCGCCTATATGCCTTGAAGCTTCATCCGTTACTATAACTACATTTTCTTCATCTCTAAGATTTAGAGCATTCTCAAGTCCATTTCTAGCGCCATACTCAATTGTGCCTTTACTGACATTTGTCATTTGTTGTTTTCTTATTGTACAGTAATAATATCTATTATTTAAATTTATTTATCAATTCTGAACTGATAACTTATCAAAAACTTTATATCTATTGGTTAATTGTCATTTAATTATGAAATGCCCTTACTGCAATTACGAAGAAACTCAAGTTATTGATACAAGAGAAACTGAAAATTTGGAAGCTACAAGAAGGAGAAGAGAGTGCTTGAAGTGCAACAAAAGATTCACGACTTATGAAAGAGTTGAAGAAGCCGATATTGTAGTCGTAAAAAAGGATGGAAGAAGAGAAAGATTTGAAAGAAAGAAATTAATGGATGGCATTTTGAAGGCGAGCGAGAAAAGAGATATATCACTTGAAAAAATTGAAAAACTTATTGATGAAGTTGAGTCTGATTTAAGGAAGAGGGATTCTGTTGAGGTAGAAAGCAAAGTAATCGGAGAGATTACAATGAAAAAATTAAAATCATTGGATAAAGTCGCTTACATAAGGTTTGCTTCTGTTTATCGGGAATTTGAGGACTTGGACAGGTTTGAAGAGGAACTTGAAAAGTTGCAGAAAAAATAAGATTTTTTAAAAATGGGTTTATTCCATATAATTACTGATCATGGTGCTACATTTGTAGGAAGCACAGAACAAGTATTTCTTAAACATGGTGATGGCTACAATGCAATTGGTGCCAGATATTCAAGTGTTGATGAAATAGTGTTGTATGAAAGACAATGGATTTCAAAAAGCTTATCTCAAATTGATGCCGCACTTGAAGTTAGAAGTGATAGATACAGAAATGCTAAAGCAGTTTTATTTGAAAGAAGTAATGGTGGTCTTTACGTGCCAAGATTAAGAACAATGATAATAAGAGGAATTGAAGTTGCATCTAATGATTTAGAAGATAAGATTCTTAGAAACAATGGGGCCGATTTTACACCTGAAGAGTATAGGATTATGGCTGATATTGCTTATGGGATTATCGCAAGTTACGCTTCTAGAAATCAAATAAAGCATCCTGCATGGGAAACGGTTCTAAGCTGGATTAAAGGAAAAGTAATTGCTCCTGCAGAGAAGCGATTTTTTGAAGGGCTTGTTTCCGTTAATCCATATTTTGCAGCAGTTTACAGAAGTTTTCAAGAAGGCAATGGCTTTAAAGAGGCTTACGAGTATTTTATAGGCAAAAGAATAGGGCTTACTGCTTACTTTGCCAATATTAGAAGCGCTGAAGACTTGGAAGAGTTAAGGCAAACTTGGAGTCAAAGGAGAAAAGGTAGCTTGGCCCCTGAACTTGAATTTCTTTTAGAGGAATTTGGGAGTGATATCCAATCAAGATTTGTTGATGCTAGCATCAGAGCCATTGAAGAAGTGAGGAAAAAGAATGTTATTGGAGTTAAGCAAAGAATGAAGCACGAGCTGCACTTATCTAAGGGTGTATATACAGGCATGGCACCACCAGAATGCATAAAGGTTGTCACAATAGACCAAATTGATTTATCAAGAATGGCTGGAATAAATCCATTACAGAATCCTGATTTGTATATACAAAGCCTGAAAGAACTATGCGCTGAATATGGGTTTCCTGTTCAAATGATGAGAGACTACCTTCTTCGACCTGCTGACAAGGGTGCTGTCTCTAGAGATGTTAATAATTTCCTTGAGGAACGGGGATTAACTCTGCCAGCACTAACTAACACAGTCAGAGGATGGGTTGAGGAAATTACCGGAATTAAGTACGAAGAATTATCACCAGAAATGAAGGTCTTTGTTGACGGTCTTGTTTCAGAACAGGTTAAAAAAATTATTGGCAATCTTCTGCCATCAATCGATGATATTCATAAACAAATTGCAAACCTCATTCAACGTATTCAGCGGATGTGATTCTATTTAATTACAAAAAACAAAAAAATTTATTATATATGCACATATCCTAATTTTATGATTATGGCTCTTACAGGCAAAAACGCTTCTGGCAAAGGAGAAGTTGCAAATTACTTAAAAACAAAGGGCTTTGTCTATTATTCCCTTTCTGATGTAATCAGGGAAGAAGCAACAAAAAGAGGGCTAGAACATTCAAGAGACAATTTGATTAAATTAGGCAACGAATTGAGAAAAAAATATGAAGCAAACTATTTAGCAAAACAAATCAATAACAAAATAAAAAACCAATTGAAAAAAAATAAAAATCTAAATTTTGTCATTGATAGTGTCAGAAGCCCATTTGAAGCAAAAGAATTGATGAAAAACAAGGATTTTGCTCTTGTTGGCATTGATGCTCCGATTGAATTAAGATTTAAAAGATTGCTTGAAAGAAACCGTTTGGGAGATGCAAAAACATTAGAAGAATTCAAAGAACAAGAAGAGAGGGAAAATTTAAAAAGCGACACTAACCAACAATTAGATGAAACATTCAAAATGTCACAAAAAGTGATTGTTAACGATAAAGCATTAAACGATTTGCATAAGAAAATTGATAATTTGATAAATAAACCCATTAACGATTGAACAATTAGCAAAAAACATAAATCAAATGATATTTTTGTTATTTTTATTTTAAAAAATAATAATGGACAATGTTTAATGCGCTGTGAAAGAAACAAAAAGATTCACAAAAAAATAAATTTTGCATTAATAAAAAAATAACAAAAACAAATATTGAGATAAAACCTAAAAAATCAAAATGACAAGAATTTTTATGAACATTGCAAAAGAGTCTGCAACAAGAAGCACTTGCGACAGAAAGCATGTAGGTGCCGTTATTGTTAGAGACAAAACCATACTTTCAACTGGCTATAATGGAAGTATTAGAGGAATGCCTCATTGCGATGAAGTAGGGCATTTAATGGAAAATGAGCATTGCGTTGCAACAATTCATGCAGAAGCAAATGCAGTTTTGCAGGCTGCAAAGAATGGAGTTATGATAAATGGTGCTGAGGTTTATATAACTGCAAGCCCCTGCTGGAATTGCTTCAAGATGCTTGCAAATACAGGAATAAAAAAAGTTTATTACGGCGAATTCTACAGGGATGAAAGGATATTTGATGTCGCAAAAAGATTGGGAATTGAATTAATACATATACAGGTTAATCAGAAGGAGCTGTAGTTATCCAAAATCTTTCATCATAGTTTCATATTGATGCTTGTATTTTTCATAATGGTCGGCGCATACCTTCAGTCCCTGCCAAACCTTTGCTGCTTCTCTCGTACATCCAACCTCTTCGCATTCTGTCATAAACATTATTAATCATGCAACATTTATAAATTTTATGTCCGAATGTAATTTATTGATATAGAAAGTTATTTATATCAATCTACCCAAAATTGTTTGAGGAGGGATAGTAAATTGAAACTAGCAAAAATACGTAAAAAAACTTCTAAAGTCGCAATTATAGGTGCTGGTTTTGTAGGAAGCACTGCCGCTTATGCCTTGCTTATAGATGGTGCTGCTTCTGAAATTGCTTTGATTGACGTGAATAAGGAAAAAGCTGAAGGAGAGGCAATGGATTTGCAGCACAGCTTGCAATTCAGTCCTGGGACTAAGGTAACTTTTGGTGATGACTACAAGCTTTGCAAAGATGCTGAGATTGTTGTGATGTGTGCAGGCGCTCATTCAAAGCCCGGCGAATCACGGCTTGATTTAGTCACTAGAAATTCTGCAATACTAAAGCAGATTGTTCCAAGCATTGCCAAATATAACAAAGATTGCATCATCCTAGTTGTGGCAAACCCTTTGGATGTGCTTACCTATTTAACATTAAAATATTCAAAATTTCCAAAGAATAGGGTTTTTGGCTCTGGCACAATTCTTGATACTGCAAGGTTTAGATGTTTGCTTGGTGAATATTTTGGAGTTAGCCCAAACAGTGTTCATGCTTATATTTTAGGCGAGCACGGCGATTCTTCATTTCCGGTGTGGAGCACTGCGAACATTGCAGGAGTGAGATTAAGGCATTTCAAAAAATACAACAAGAAAGCAATGGACGAAATCATGGCTAAGACAAAAAGGGCTGCTTATGAAATTGTTGCAAGAAAAGGAGCAACTTATTATGCAATTGCACTTGGCATAACTAAAATTGTTAAAGCAATACTTACTGACAGCGATGCTGTTATCGCTTTGTCAACTTACCTCAATAATTACCATGGAGTAGGTGATGTTTGCTTAAGCGTGCCTTGCATTGTTGACAGAAATGGAATAAAAGAGCAAATAGTCATGCCTTTGAATTCTTTGGAGAAAAAGCAATTGCAAAGGTCTGCTAATGTTATTAAAGGGATAATAAAGGGATGTGTTAGTTGTTGATATACCTATTTTTTTCTGCCATTTTTTATTTGTATCCAAAATTTGCCTTTAAAACCGAAACATTTATAAATACATAAAATACATAAAATACATATGGCACATATAACACTAAGTATTCCGGATGAAATGCGCAAGGAAATGAAAAAGCATCCGCATATAAAGTGGAGCGAAGCTGCCAGGAATGGGATTAGGCAGCAATTGTATCAAATAAAGGGAGTTATAAGCGGAAAAGAATTATTAAAAAGATTAAGCCCTGAAACCCAAAAAGCTTTGATAGAAATTCCTGACAGCAAATGGGTTGAAGGCTACAAAAAAATGAAAGAAGGTGAAAAAAGACGACTGAAATTATTGACACAAGCGTTGCCATCGAAAAAGAAGTAGGCGCTACAACAATTTTTACAGTAATCGAATATCTGAAATGCTTAGAGTATGTTGCAGAAGTTGTTTATCCGGATGACAACGATTTTGAAAAGGCAATTGAATTATCACGTGGACTTACTCAAATAGGTAAACAGATAGGAGCCATAGATATCTTGATAGCAAGCATGTGCATTAACAGAGATTTAAAATTAATTACAAAAGACAATCATTTTCGTTATATAAAAGAGGTTGATAAAAGTTTTAATGTTGATATTCATTAAATAAATCAATTCCCCACAAACTTCGAATACAATGATTTCGCTTCATTCTCGTCCTTTGCTTTTATCAAAGCCCTTCCATCTTGAAAAATCGTAATTTTGCCATCAAATTTAATACAGTATGCAAAATCCACGATTTTTCCTATTTCTTTTAATTTATTTTTTAATTCGTTGAATTGTTTTTTGTCTATTATCTTTGTTTTAATTTGATACATATCATCACCGCACAATTTAGTAATCCGTGATGATTTTTTTCCACTTAAATATTCAAAATTGTTTTTTACACAGCAAATGCAGTTTTTATTTTTGTTTACTTTAATTTTTGATAATTCATTTTCCCAAACATCAAAAAACAATAAATTTTTTTCAACATTATTCTTATTCAGCAATATTTTTAATGCTTCATTTGCTTGGATTGATGGAATTAGATTAGTGATTGTGTTCAAAACACCAACAGTTTCGCAAGTATCAAGCTGTGTTGCTTCTTTAAGGAAGCATCTTAAGCAAGGCGTTTTATTCGGGACAACATCAAAAACATAACCTTTGCTTCCAACTGCAGAAGAATAGATAAATGGTGCATCATTTTTTACCGAAAAATCATTAATCAAAAATCTTGTTTCTAAATTATCTGTGCAATCAAGAATTAAATCTGCATAGTTTTTTTTAATTTTTATTTTTTTATTTGATTTTAATGTTTTTTCGTTATTGGGATTCTCTATTGAAATTATTTTATCGATGTTATTGTAATTTAAATCGTCAATAAAAAAATCGATTTTAACATCAGAATTAATTTTATTTAAATGCTCTTTTGCTTGTGCCGCCTTAGCTTTTCCTAAGTCACTTTCATTAAACAAGCTTTGCCTTTGTAGATTTGAAAGTTCAACAATATCCCTATCAATCAAAATTAACCTTCCAATTCCTGCCCTTGTTAGTAACTGAGCAGAAACGCTGCCCAAAGCACCTAAGCCAACTATTGCAACAGTGCTTTGCCTTAATTTTTCCTGTCCTTTTTTGCCTATTTCAGAGAATATTTGTTGACGGATGTAGCGCATAGAAGGAGTATACTGTTTTCTTATATAAAATTTTAGAAAAAAGTGATTACCACTCTATCTTAAAGCTGCATCTAATTTTACTATTTTTTCATTAACCCTATTAACAAGTGGGCTCAGTTTAGAATCAGGATTTTTGTAGTAATATTCCAAAAATTCTACATAACGAACTAAAGCTCTAAACGCCCATTGTTTACCTTTTGTGAGTGCCCACAAATCATATGCAGCATCACCCGCATATCCAGAAGAATGAGCAGAGTGTTTTGGATCTACTAATTTTGCTTCTAATAAGGATTGCAATCTGCAGTAATATTTTTCCTGGTTCCAATATATTTTTTGTTTGGTATCCTTTGCCAGGAGGGCAATTTCATTGCGTGGTCAGCTGCAAATGCACTCGAGTATGCAGAATGCTTTTGATCTAAACCAACACATAAATCTGAACTTAATTTGTGAAGTCTTTGGCTTTTAATTAACCATGGTACGTGCTGTGTTATCTCAAACATACAATAGGCACCGTTCGCTGCAAAACTATAGTGATATATTGCCTGTTTGGAATTATGAATCGCTGCGATATCTCCTGCAATTAGTCTTTTTTCATACCACTCGAAAACCCATGAGTGATTACCTGTTAATTCCCATAATTCTTTTGCATCCTCTGCTGCATAACCATATGAACGAGCTGCATGATTGGGGTCTTCATTAGTTATAATTTCAGCTGAAGTTATAAGGTAGGAATATGATTGTTGTCTCCAGAATATTGCCAAATCAGTTGATGAAGTATTCTTCATAGACAAGGTGCGTGCAACAAATGCAGCATGAGAACAGAGATGGGCTTCCATCGCAATTGACACTTTAATATCATGTTTTTTCATAGAACCAATCAACTGAAGTCCCTCTATGTGGTAATGAAATAATCTTTCTAAATGACTTTCTAATGAAGTTGGATCTGATTCTAGAATATGACGTGCTACCTTTGTTAATCTTTTAATACGAACAATATGTTCTCCTAAAACAGATGGAGTCTGCATTACATACTCAATAACACGTTTTTTGCATTCATCAGTAACTAACCCATCATAACATTCTTCCAATAGACTGTCCAAGGTTTTCATCTACTTAGAATATTTGGGTGTAATATAAAATTTACCATTATTAAATAATAAAAACGTTATAATGAAAATCAAATACTTGAATTCACCGCAAACTTTATATATAAGTTAACAATTGTTAAGTCCATGCAAGAAACAATGCCTCAGGAGATAGAAGTTAGGTATATACTGCCTGCTATAAGGAGGGAGTTAGCCAGAGTCTTTATACAAGAGCATAAGCTTAGCCAAAAAGAAGCAGCTAAAATACTTGGATTGACAGAAGCTGCCGTATCTCAATATCAGCATTCAAAAAGGGCAAAAGAAGTTGTATTCAGTGATAGTGTCGTTAATGAGATAAGAATTTCTGCTAATAAGATTTTGGCAGAGAAAAACAACAAGCAGAGGCTTATCGCTGAAACTTACAGAATAAGCAGCTTAACAAAAGTAAGGCAGATATTATGCGATCTTCACAGAGCACAATCAAAAGAGCTGGAAAGTTGCAATGTTTGTTTTGATGAGGGATTAGTAACAATAAGAACAGATTAAGTTTATTGATTTTTTATTTTAAAAACATTGTTGAATGAAAATTTAACCAAAGCCGATATTGAAAAATAAATAAGGATAAAACAAGTGATTGAAAATGGCGCCAGCAGTAGCAGAACAGGTCTTTGAAAAGGATTACAGCAAGTACGGTTTCCATGACAAGGAAGAGTTTGTATTCAAAGCACAAAGGGGGCTGTCAAAAGAAATCGTTGAGCAGATTTCAAAAATAAAAAAAGAGCCGGAGTGGATGCTGAAATTCAGGCTAAAGTCTTTGGAAGAATTCTACAAAAGGCCAATGCCGCAGTGGGGCGCAAACTTAAACACAATAGACTTCGATAATATATTCTATTATCTAAGGCCAACAGACAGGCAAGGCGACTCATGGGAGGATGTGCCTGAATATATCAAGAACACATTCAATAAATTGGGAATTCCAGAAGCAGAGCAGAAATTTTTGGGAGGGGTTGGCGCGCAATATGAATCTGAAGTTGTCTATCACAAAATAAGAGAAGACTTGGAAAAGCAAGGCGTTGTTTTTCTTGACATGGACGGCGGCTTGAGAGAATATCCTGAAATTGTGAAGAAATACTTTGGAACCGTAATTCCGTACAATGACAATAAGCTTGCTGCATTAAACAGCGCAGTCTGGTCTGGCGGCTCATTTGTCTATATCCCTGCTGGAGTTAAAGTTGACTTGCCATTGCAGGCTTATTTTAGGATTAACGCTCAAAATATGGGGCAGTTTGAGAGAACATTAATAATAGCAGAACCAGGCGCTTCAGTGCATTATATAGAAGGATGCTTTGAAAAAGGCGCTCCGATTAAAACTTTATCAGGAATTAAAAAAATAGAAGATATTAAAGAAGATGATATAGTTATTACGCACACAGGCTCTTATAAAAAAGTATACAAAACTCAAAAAAGAATGCATGATGGATTAATGTGCACAATAAATTATCTTGAAAATCCTTATAATAAAATTAAAATCACGGGTGGGCATCCTGTCCTAGCAGTAAAAAATACAGAAACTAATCACGAAGAATGGAAATATAAGTGGATAGAGGCAAAGGACTTGGAGATGAATGATTATGTTGCTCTTTTGAATGAAGACTATTCGGAAGCAGGAAATTTAACTGAAAATTACCAGAATGGAGGTAGCACAAGTATTTTGATGAAGCAAGAAACAATTCATTCTCATGTAATTGATAATTATATGTTTGTTCCAATTACTGAAATAAAAAAAGAAATTGTAAAGGATGTAGAAGTTTACAATTTTAGCGTTGTAGAAGATGAATCCTATGTAAGCCACGGAATAGTTGTTCATAATTGCACCGCCCCAGTCTATTCATCCGATTCATTGCATTCTGCTGTTGTTGAGTTGATTGCAATGGAGGGCTCAAGAATACAATACACTACAATCCAGAACTGGAGCAACAATGTTTACAATCTTGTCACTAAAAGGGCATTTGCTTATAAGAATGCAACTGTATTCTGGGTTGACGGAAACTTGGGTTGCCTAGCGGAAGGAACAAAAATATCTACAAATCCAGGTTTAAAGCCAATAGAAAAGATATTGTCTGGAGAAAAAGTTATTACACTCAACGAGCAAACTAACAAGCTGGAAGCAAAAAAAGTTTTAGCCACAAAATTTTCTGGAGTACAAGAAACTTATAAATTAGTGTTAGAGAATGGAAAGAGGGAGGTTATTGCTACAAAAAATCACCCATTCTTAGCTTTGCAATATGATGCAAAAAGACCAAGAAAGTCAGGCCGTTATACTTCCAGATGGCTGCCTCTTGGAGATTTATCAGAAGGATCTTACCTTATTGTGCCTAAAGAACTGCCTGATTTTGGAGTGAATTACAAATTTAAAAAGCCATTGATGAACAGGGTTATAAAAGGGCGTAATCAGTACGGTGCAGAATATGATATCAACACTTCCTATAAATATAAAAACATTAAAATGCCGGAAATTAGTAACGAGGAAGTTCTTTGGCTTTTCGGCTTTTCTATAGGAGATGGGAACATAGAAATAACTAAAAACAAAAAAACTGGAAAAGACAGGTTTGGAAAAATTATATTTTCTGTGCCAGATGGTGATCCTGCAAGAGGAAAAGTTAAAGATATTATGAAAGTTATTTTTAATTTAGATTACTTTTATGAAAGAAGCGATAAGATTTCTATTTCCTATAACAGCCTTGTTGTTGCGGAATTTTTCAAGTTAAATGGTGTAGATGGAAATGCACATACAAAAAGGGTTCCGGAATGGGTGTTTGGCATTCCATTAAATCAGAAGAAGGCATTTTTAGCCGGTTATATGGAAGCTGATGGAATGATAATAAAAAACTGCGCAAGATTAAAAACGTGCAATAAAGCCTTGCTAGAAGATTTAAAGAACCTTGCAATAAGCTGCGGCGTAGAAGTTAACAAGATAGAAAAACACACAGAAATAAAAAAAATCAATGTAAAAGAAAAGTATAACTATAAGGAGAAAGAATATACAAATTATGTTATGCATATCAGCAATCTTATAAAATTAAGAGCTTACTTTTCTGAGAAGAATAGGGAAAAAATCCCGAAAAAGATGTTTGAGCATAGTACTTATTGGCTTACAGAAACAAGAAGGATAAAGATGCATAATCATTTGGCATTGTACAAAATAACAAATATAAGCCCTCTTGGAGAGAAACCAACTTATGATTTGGAGATAGAAGGCTCGCATAATTTTGTTGCAAACGGCATTATAGTCCATAACAGCAAAATCACAATGAAATACCCGAGCATTTATTTGCTTGGCGAAGGCGCAAAAGCGGAAATTTTAAGCGTTGCGTTTGCTGGAAAAGGACAGCATCAGGATGCAGGCGGCAAGATTTTGCATTTTGCACCAAACACAACATCAAGAATCACATCAAAATCAGTAAGCAAAGACGGAGGAAGAACAACTTACAGGGGCTTGCTGAAAGTCGCTGAGGGCTGCCACAATGTAAAATCACATGTTTCATGCGATGCCTTGATTTTGGACGAGCATTCGGCATCTGACACGGTGCCTTACATGGAAATAAATGAAAAAAATGTCAACATCGAGCATGAAGCAACAGTCGGCAAGATTGGAGAAGAACAATTATTTTACTTGATGTCAAGAGGATTAAGCCAAGACCAAGCAATGACAATGATAGTAAGCGGATTTATGGAGCCATTTACAAAAGAGCTTCCTCTTGAGTATGCTATTGAATTGAATAGACTGATAGCATTAAATATGGAAGGTTCTGTAGGGTAAATTATCTTTTATTTTTTGAAAAATTTAATGGCAAAAATATTTAATGGATTTGCCCTATTGTGAAGGGCAAGAAGCACTAAAAACATCAATTAAATCGACATTGATAAAACACATTTTAATGATTGAACATTAACGAAATAATCAAAAATTTAGGGTGATTCTGCTATGTTTATTAAAGAACAAAATCTTATCACAAAAAATGCTATGAAAGAATTAAAACAGGTTAGAAGCCCATTTGCGGAAAATAAAAAACATGAAGCTTTAGCTAAATTTAACTCTATTCCAATGCCAATGGAAAGAGATGAAGATTGGAGATATACTAATATTGACAAGCTTGATTTAAGCAAATTCAGTTTTTCAAATTCAAGCGCAAAAATTTTTGTCACAGATTTAAGCGAAGATTTAATAGAAAAAGGAGTTGTTTTAACTGACGTTAATACAGCACTTGACAAGTACCCCATTGCTCAAAATTACTTCTTTAAGAATACAAAAATTGACAAAGACAAATTTGTTGCATTAAGCGCAGCTCATTTTAATAATGGAATTTTTTTATACGTGCCAAAAAATGTTGAGCTTGATGAGCCAATAAGAGCCAAGTTTCATTTTGAATGCCAAACGAGCATACTGCATAACCTGATTATAGTTGAGCCACACAGCAAGGTTGATTTTATTGAGGAATACTCAAATAAAGAAATTGCTCAAGAACAGCTTAATGCATGTGTTACAGAAGTTTTTGCCAATAGCGATTCAAAAATAAATTTTTACCATTTAAATAATTGGACAAAAAAGGTTAATAATTTTACAAATATTGTAGGAACTTTAGAGGGAAATTCTGCTGTTGATTGGGTTTCTGGCTGCTTTGGCGGCAAGTTAAATAAATTTAAAATAGACACGCTCTTTAACGGACAGGGCTCGCAATGCAACAATATTGGAGTTTTCATGGGCAAGGGGAAAGAACATATAGACTTCACAACAAATATGCACCACAACACTCAAAACACAACTAATGAGGTTTTGGTTGATGGAATTTTAAAGGATGAATCAACATCAGTTTACAGGGGATTGATAAGAATAGAAAAAGAAGCCCAGAAAACCAGCTCATATCTTGAAAATCACATCTTAAAGCTTGGCGAGAAAACATTGGCAAACAGCATTCCAAGCTTAAAGATTGATGCAAACGATGTCAAAGCAAGCCATGGCGCAACAGTCGGGCAAATTAATGAAGAGCATTTGTTTTACTTGATGGCGCGAGGACTGTCTAGAGCAGAAGCAGAAAGGTTAATTGTTGAGGGATTTTTTGAGCCCATAATTCAGAAGATTCCATTGGAGGAGTTGAGGGAGAAGATAAGAGGTTTAGTTCAGCAATAAAATGACAACAAAAGAACCAAGCAATATGCAAAAAGGAATATTAAACAATGAAAAAAAATTATTTGTACCAGAAATAAAACTAAAATGCCCAAATTGCAATGTTGAATTTAACATTGAAGCAATGCATAGAATTTATAGGGCTTATTTGACATTGACAAGATACAGTAGGCAAACAAGCTACAACGCAATATGCTGTGAATGTGGAAAGCACAGCAAAGTTAGAATTCCTCCCTTACATTCAGAACAATACAAATGCCGAAAATGTTTATTCATAGCAGAAAAAGAAGGCAAACTTGGTTATAAAAGAAACGCATTAGCCAACAAGAGAATAGAATAAAATGGGCTTATCAAGAAGAAGAATTCAACAGAGATATTGGATTAACAAACAATCAATAGGAAAAATATGTGCTTGTGGCTGCAACCAGAAATTCTGAACAAGAATGAAGGATTTTAGAATTCCACTTTAAGGCAGTAGGGTATTCGTTATATTAAGCAAAAATGCTCAAAACCAAAACAATATTGGATATTGAAACAATTCGAAAAGACTTCCCTATTCTGCAGAGGAAAGTACATAACAAACCACTAGTCTATTTGGACAATGCAGCAACATCCCAAAAGCCAAAGCAAGTGATTGATGCAATTGATTTTTACTACAAGAATTATAATGCAAACATTCATAGAAGCATTCATACTCTTGGAGAAGAAGCAACTGCAAAATTTGAGGAAGCGCATGAAAAGATTGCGGATTTCATCAATGCAGACTCTTACCAAAACGTAATTTTAACTAAAAATACAACAGAGTCATTAAACCTTTTAGCATATTCCTTAAAAAAAAAAAAAAAAAAAGATGGTGAAATTGTAATTTCACAGA
>JACPMP010000059.1 GCA_016185915.1 Candidatus Woesearchaeota archaeon | reverse complement strand
TGAGCATGGGCAGTAACAAGTGAAGTGTCAAGAGTTGTTTGCAAGCCATACGCTGTTGTTAATCCATACTCAGCTTGTGAATCTGATGGCTCATTTGTGTTCCAGTTGATAGTAGCACTGCTTGTTGTGATTGAGGAAGATGTAACTCCAGAGATAATTGGCGGAGTTGTGTCAGTCAAGGTCGTTACATTTAAAGGCAGACTTCTTGCAGATTCAAGTCCTGCCCCATTAACAGCTGAAACCTCATAAGTGTATGTTGTTCCCTGAGCTAAGCCAGTGTCTATAAATGATGTTGAGACAGGTTGTCCTACTACAGCATTGTTCCTATATACTTTATAATTAGTAACACCAGATTCTGGGTCAGATGAAGCTGACCAGCTTAATGTGACTGAGGTTTGTGTCATATTGCTTGCTGCTAGATTTTGTGGAATGCTTGGAGCACTTGCATCAATCAAAGGCACATATTTAAACGCCCAAGTGTTTGTAAGGTATGTGCCAGAATGGAGAAGGAACGCATTATTTTCAGTGTCATAAGCAAGATTTGAGCCAGTTGTGTATGCTCCAATTTCCACAGGCGCATTTGGCAGTTGTGTCCACGAATCCAAGCCGGCATCATAAACCCACACTTCAGCTGTTGCTCCTCTTGGCAGAACTGAAAGCGTGACATTATTTAATGTATCAAATGCAGCATAATATACTGATGAAGGCGGCGACAATGCTGGAGATTTCTTCTGCCACTGCTTTGTAATTGGTTCAAATGTCCATGTCTCATTAAAGTAAGGGCCAATCATTACAAAAACATGATTCTTTGTATCATACACAATGGCTGGATCATTCCTATTCGGAGGTCCAACTGGAAGAGATGTCCAGTTGTTTGCATTGTAATTGTAAAGCCAAGATGTTGGATATGGCGGCGCATTTGGAACATTCATCAATGTAATATCATGCTCTTTATCAAAAGCTGTAGCAGATGAGGCAGCCATTGGCGGCTCTTTTGGCGACATCATTCGCTTGCCTCTGCCTGCTTTTAGGTCATAAACATAAGTTTGGAAAGCAGTTCCTGCATTTAAGTTAAGATTGCCATGAGAAATGAATAAATCACGTACAGTATCAATTGTTACAGTTCCACTGTCATGACCCACTCCAGAAAAATGCTCGCTCCAAGCATCTTCTCCAATATCAACTAGGTCCCATCTGTTTGAATTAAGGTCATAGCCGAGCAATGCATTTTGGTCTTCGCCTGAAGTAATTGTTGCTCCATGATATTTTCCAAAAACAACCGCTTTCTTAAGCCCAGGCACATAAACAAATGTAGAATAGCTTTCATCCCCGATTCCTGAACCTAATGCAATTCCGCCTGGCTGCATTTTTACCCAAGTGTTTGCTGGGATATTTTGCACAGCTCCATCAGCTCCCCATTTCAACAACATGCTTGAATTTGGAGCTCCAACATCGCCTCTGCCCTTGGCATAAACTTGTTTTGTTGATGTTGAGAAATCTTTCTCTGCCCAGATTAATTGAGCAAAGCCGCTGCTTACTGCAAGCGCAGGATGATCAGCAGAGCCATTTACAGAATCAACATTCAAAGTGCCTTCTGGTGCGCTCCAGGAGCCGCTTTCCAATACCATTGTGTAAAGCTGGGATTTTTGCCCTTGAGCACCTTCAACCCATGCAATAAATACTGAAGAGCCATTGTTTGCTAATGCAGGTGCACCTGCTTCTCCTTGTATTGAGTCAATATTTAAACTTCCGCCATCTTGTAGCCATGAAATTCCGTTCCAGTGCTTAACATAGATTTGATTGTTGCCAGACGCTGAACGCTCTTGCCAGGCTACATAAGGGGTTGCTCCAACTGATGTTGCAGCAACATAATTTGGATAACTTTGCGGATTTATGTTCAGAGACTGGCCGACTTGGTTAAACAAACCACTTTGGAAGCTATAAACCTTCACAGTTCCTGGAGTGTTTAATGTGCCGTATGAATCGCTTTGCTGGCTAAATCCAGAGAAAACAATATAAGGAATGCCAGCAACGTCAAAAACCTTTACTCCGATTAGTTTTGTACCTGTATTAATTACTCCATCTTTAACCCAAATTCCAGCATCTAAATGCTTTAGAACAACAGAATTTCCACCTTCAATCCATGCCACATATAGTTTGTTATTAATGACTGCTGTATCTGGCTCGCGAGCACTAAAGGTTAGATTGTTATTAAGTGCACCATTATATGTCTCAGTACTATTGTCATAAACCCATTTAGTGCCATCCCAATGAGCTACAAATAGAGAAGCTCCAACTCCAACATTCCATCCATAGCCACCACCTTCATACCAAGCAACATAAGGAACATTGCCTAAAACAGATATTGAAGGAGAATAACCTTCAGGCCATTGGGCTTGCCCTTGTAAATGACCAATTCTAGAGCCAAGTTGCTGCCAACTTCCATTTGACCATTTCTTTACATAAGTTCCGACTAAATCCCAAGTGCCGGGATTTCTGTGCTGTGACCAAGCTGCGTAAATTGTGCCATCAGAAGCAACTGCAATTGAGGGATGATACGCCCAACCTTGAGCATCAGCGCTTAAAGTTCCACCTTTTTGTATCCAAATGCCCTGAGCAGTTGTTCCAGTACCATAAGCAACAAATATAATTACACTAATTAATAGAATCCTAAGAACACTAAAGTTTTTATATTGAAACCACTTATCTTTCATCTTAAACAAAAAATATTTAATTTATTATGACAAATCCAATAAAACCCCTAACTTTACCAAAGAGTTTCGTGTGGAAATAACAACGAATTTAAAAAACTTGTGCTTTTGTTAAGCCAAGTTGTTAAGTATCCAACCCAACAACAATAATGGTGGCAAACACGCATTTTCTTGGTGAAAATGCTACTCACAAAGGATTTTTCAGAACTGCGTAACTGAAAAATCCTCTGCATTCGATTTGCCACCATTGTTGTTGGGCGAAAACTGAGTGGAGAGGAAAAATCCGCTACGAAGTTCGGATTTTTCCTTTCCGAATAGGTTTTCGCAAAGAAAACCGTGTTTGAGCCCTTTTAAATTTATCAAAAGGGAAGACTAAACTGTATACTTTAAAGGTTTACTTTACAGCTTTTCAAAATTTTAAAATTAAAAATGTCCAAAGCAGCAGTCAAATTTTTTGAGGAAAAATTAAAATACGAGATTGACCCTTATACTGTAAGAAAGATTGTTGACGAAAAAAATAAGGAGTATCTTGTAGTTGATGTTAGAGATTCAGAGTCCCATAAAGCAGGACATGTTCCTACAGCAATTAATGTTCCAAGCAGGGAATGGGAAAAGCATTTAAGCAAACTGCCAAAAAACAAAAAATTGATTTTATATTGCTATCATGTGGTTTGCTTTGCAGCACCAAAAGTAGCATTAAGGTTAGCAAAGAAGGGCTACGATGTTATGGAAATGGTAGGCGGCTTTGATGAATGGCAAAAGCATGGTCATCCAATAGAAAAATCCAATTAAAAATTTAATCAAATAAAAATGTTGATTAAAATTAATGTTACATCAAATAAAATTGTAAGGTGATTTAAAATGGAACAACAAACAAAAGAAGTTATAATAAGTTTGACTGAAAAAGCAGCAAATAAAGTGAAATCGTTGCTTGAGAAAGAGAATAAACCTGATTACGGATTAAGAGTAGGCGTAACTCCGGGAGGTTGTTCAAGCTATATGTACGACATTGGCTTAGAGAAAGCTCCTAAGGAAAATGACACGGTAATTGAAGAAAAAGGAGTAAAGATGTTTATAAGCCCAGAAAGTATTGCCTTTATGAAAGGCTCAACAGTTGATTATATAGATTCATTAACAAATGCCGGATTTAAGGTAAATAATCCAAATGTCAAGACAACTTGTGGATGCGGGCATTCTGTTGGGTAATCATTTTTCAGAATATTTATTAATCAAACTTTATTTCTTTAGAATGAATGCCTAAAATCAATGTTAATGTTTTCATTGACAGAGAAAACAAAAATACAGCATTACAATTAGAAAATAATTCAATAGTTGCAGACCTATTAAAAAAACTTGATATAAACTCCGTTACCGTTATAGTTTCAAGAAATAATGAATTGATTTTAGAAGATGAAAAATTAAGCGATAATGATGAAATAAAGATTTTATCAGTGATTTCAGGTGGCTAAAAGTTTAAAAAGATAGATTTATAAATAAATTAAGCAAGTATGGATATTACGATGGACTTTACAGCTATAATCAGAAAAGGAGAAAAACAGTTTGTAGCCTTATGCCCAGAACTTGATGTTGTTAGTCAAGGTTACACAGTTGAAGAAGCCTTGCAAAACTTAAAAGAGGCAGTAGAGCTTTACATAGAAGAAATGGGCATACCAGAAGGTGCTACTTCTAAAGATACAATTGTAGCAAGTTTTGAGGTCCAAGCTTAATGAAGTTGCCAGTTTTGTCAGGTAGGGAAGTTATCAAAGTTCTAAAGAAAGTAGGTTTTGAAGAAAATAGGCAAAAAGGAAGTCATATAATATTAGTTATATTCAATTTTCAAAAATCCTAATAATTTATTTGGGAGGGGCGTACGAAACGGAAAACTTATTAAATTGAGCTTTATATACTTATGGGGAAAGATGGAAGCAGAATTATTAAAAAAAGAGCCTGAAAAGATACAAGAACTTATTAGGCAGAACAATATTGGAGCTATAATAAGATTACTTGGTAAACTTGGAAGATTAAACGAGAATTTTGATACTAAACCTTTAATGGGTCTTCTTAAACACGAAAATGAAAAAGTAAGAAGTCTAGCTGTAAAAAATTTAGCAAAAATAGGTAATTCTACTTTAATTAATGTTTTTGTAAATGTTGTAGAAAATGATAACAGTTCGAGCGTAAGACGAGAAGCGGTTTCTGGAATAGGCAGGTTAAGAAATAGTTCAAACAAACAGCTTTTATTTAAGTATTTGAGTGATTCGGACCCAGAAGTTGTTTTGCAAGCTATGAGGGGATTGCTAGTTTTTAGGGAAGATAAAACTGTTCAAGAAAAATTAAAAAAATTGGGAAATCATCCAAATGAGATAATACAAGAAGTAATAAAAAAAGAATTTCATTCAAGTTCTAGTAATGGTTATGACCCAAACCATGCTAAATCTCCAGATTATATGAAAAACGTTGTTGTTTATGGAGATGTTAGAGATATACTAAAATCCGTTCCAAATGAGTCAGTCCATTTAACTTTTACTTCGCCACCTTATTACAACGCAAGAGATTACTCCATCTATTCAAGTTATCGAGAATATTTAAATTTTCTTAAAGAAGTTTTTAAAGAAGTTCACAGAGTAACCAAAGAAGGAAGATTTTTTTTATTGAATACTTCACCAATAATAATCCCACGTGTTGGAAGACAATATTCTAGTAAAAGATATCCCATCCCATATGATATACACCCTATCCTAATGAATATGGGCTGGGAATTTATTGATGATATAATCTGGGAAAAACCGGAGGCAAGTGCAAAAAATAGGAACGCGGGTTTTTTACAACATAGAAAACCATTAGGATATAAACCTAATCCTTGTACTGAATGCGTGATGGTTTATAGAAAGAAAACGGATAAATTAATCGATTGGAATATTAAACAATATGACAAAAAAATAGTGGAAGAAAGTAAAATTAATGGAGATTTTGAATCTTCAAATGTCTGGAAAATAGACACTACTTTTGATAAAACGCACAGTGCCGTTTTCCCTTTAGAACTTTGTAACAAGGTAATTAAATTTTATTCATTTAAGAGAGATTTAGTATTCGACCCTTTTGCTGGTAGCGGAACATTCGGTGAATCCGCTATAAACTTAGATAGATTTTTCTTTTTGGCTGAAAAAGAGAAGAAATATTTTGAAAGGATTAAAGAAAATCTGATCCAAACAAAGATTTTTTCAAATAACCAGTTTTCACTAAAATTCTTAAGCTTAAATGAATTTGGAAGAGTAGCAAAATGACGATAACATTAACAGAACAAGTTGCAAAAAACATAATAAAAAAGCTCATGAATGGAGAGGATTATAGAATAGAGATAGTTACTCTAATTAATGCTGAGTTTCTACAATATACAATTGACTTCTTTAAAAAAATAATTGATGCAAAACTGAAGAATAAAGACATCACAGTAGATTGGTATAAAAAAGAATTCTTGAACAAAAATCTTTCTGCTGAGGAAATCGCTATTAATTCAGGCTTAAACCGGAAGACGATATCAAATATGTATAACTCTGCAACAAAAGAGATAGTTATCGAGGCTTCAAATGAACACTATGAACAATTATACAATACAATTCAATCATTAGTAGATGGAGAAGATGAGTTAAATGTCATTCTTACATTAAAATTCAAAGGAGTTAGCGTTGATTTGAATGTTAGCGAAAGCCTAATAGTCATAAATACTTTAGCTGTTAAAAGAGCCGCACTCAGAGGCGGGCTTTGGAGCACTGCTGGTAAGAGAGTGGAAAAACCATTAATGTTAACATTATGTAAATTGTATGGTGTTAGTGATAAAAACTATAAAATAAAAGTCAAAAGCCAAATAAAATCTGAAGAAGAATTTGAGAGAGAAATTGACTTTTATTTAACCAATAAGGGAACAGATTATCTTTGCGAAGTAAAACTAATGGGGAAAGGGAATCCAGAAAGTGCAGATGCTGTTATAGCAAGGGATAGCTCTGTATTCATTGCAGATAAACTATCAGATACAAACAAGAAACAGTTAAACAGCTTAAAAGTAGAATGGGTCGAACTTAGAGACAAAGAGGGGTACAAAAGATTCAAAAAGGCATTGGAAAATTTAGGCATCCCTCATAGTGATTTTAAGGGAGATAAAAATAAAGAATTGGACAAAGTATTTCTTCAAATTTTCAAATAAAATGAACTGCTGCAACGAAAAATCTGTTATTGCATTGCCTGCCGGAGAGAAACTCTGCAAGAACCACTTTATAGACTATTTTGAAAGTAAGGTATTCAAAACCATAAGACAGTTTGATTTGATCGGCAAAGATGAGAATTTAGGAGTTGCTCTATCTGGAGGAAAAGACTCTTTAACTGTATTACACCTACTAAAAAAATTATCAAAGCAAAATCAAAAGATAAAGATCAATGCAATTGCAATTGACGAAGGAATTAGTGGCTATAGAGATAAAACATTAGAGAAAGCAAAAGAATTCTGTAATGAGAACAACATAAAATTGCATATTTTCTCTTATAAAGAAGAATTTGGATTGACTCTTGACGAAATGCTCAAAATCCTCAATGCCAAGCCATGCACAATTTGCGGTATATTTAGAAGATACTTATTGAATAAAAAATCAAGGGAACTTAAATTAACAAAATTAGCTACTGGACACAACTTGGATGATGAATGCCAATCAATTTTAATGAATCAATTTAAAAATAATATTGAGGCGTCTGCAAGGCTTGGTCCAAAAGTCGGCTTAATTCAAGACGGGAAATTTGTTCAAAGAATCAAGCCATTGTATTTATGCACAGAAAAAGAAGTGACAGCTTATGCTTTTATGAATGGTTTGCTTGATGATTTTGCAGAATGTCCGAATGCATCACAATCCTTTAGAGCGCAAGTCAGAGATATGTTAAATGATTTTGAGAATAAATTCCCTGGAACAAAATATTCAATTGTAAATTCATTTTTGCAAATATTGCCGCTGTTAAAACAAAAATTCAAACATGAAATAATAAAAGTTTGCGCTAGATGCAATGAGCCAAGCGCAAATGAGCTTTGCAATGCTTGTGTTTATTTGGAAAAATTGAGGAAAAGTATTTTGGAGGTTAGATAAAAAATGCTATTTCTACTGAATCTGCAACAAAAAAATAATTTCCAGTAGAAAAAATAACTTATCAAAAAGTTTAAATAGATGTAACATTTGAAAAGTTGTATGGAATGGAAAGAATTTTTTAAACCCGATTTAAAGAAGATTAGTGTAACAATTATTATAACAATATTCGAGTTTATAATGTTTTTTATTTCTGGTTTCGGTGCAATATGCAAACCTAATGGGAATTGTTTCGGTAATTGGTATAATGTAGTAGCAAAAATATTGTCAATCCATACTTATTTTTTCGTTGGACTTACAGAATCATCTTTTGATAGCCCTATAATCAACATAATTACTATAATTGTAATTAACATTGTTGTAGGATACTTAACTTCATGTGTTTTATTTTACTTATTAAATAAACGAAAAAATTAAAAAATTCTTTCCTAGATAAATTTAAAACCGAGCCCTGCGTCATACTGTGCCTTCGCTTCGGCAATTTTTCTTGCAGAAAAAATACATAACATCCTTAGAATTTATCTTTCTAGAAAATATTAAATGGTTTAATTCCATATAAACTATTGAGGTGATGCATTTGAAAGAGCTATACGCAGGAGTTGATCTACATAAAGAGAACTTTGTGGGAAACATAATGAAGAAAGATGAGGATTATAGTTCTTGACGGGCTTTCATCTGGGGTTTAAGATTACTTTCAAATCCAATCAAAAACTATTTATATTACTCCAATATTCTTCTTAACAATTGTTAATTTAAATATTAATAACTAAATGGAGGCGGTTTATATGCATACATTACCAAAATTGCCATACGCATACAATGCGCTTGAGCCGTACATTGATGAGCAGACTATGACCATACATCACACAAAGCATCATCAAGCGTATATTGATAAATTAAACGGTGCAGTAAAAAGCACAAAATTTGAGGATATGGACATCAATGAAGTTCTTAAAAAATTAAATGACGTTCCTGAAAATATAAGAACGGCTGTAAGAAACCATGGAGGAGGGCATTCAAACCATTCTTTTTTCTGGCAGATAATGGCGCCAAATGCAGGAGGTGAGCCACAAGGCAAAGTTGCAGATGCCATAAAATCGGCATTTGGTGGTTTTGAAAAATTTAAGGAAGAGTTTACAAATGCTGGCTTGAACAGGTTTGGCTCAGGATGGGCGTGGCTTGTATTAAACAACGGTAAATTAGAAGTTTACAGCACTGCAAATCAAGACAGCCCATTGATGGAAGGGAAAACTCCGATTTTGGGTGTTGATGTGTGGGAGCATGCGTACTATAAAAAGTGGGGTCCAGCTAGAGTTGAATATATTAAAACTTGGTGGAACGTGGTAAATTGGCCACAAGTAGAAGAATATTATAAAAAAGCAATGAAAAAATAATCATAAACCATTGTTTAACCAATTTTCAACATAAGCAATTTTTTCATTTTTTAACTTTATTGTACTGATATTTTCAAAAAATTTTCTTACAAATTCCTTTTTATAAATTCTTAAATGATAAGCAACTTTCTTATTTTTGATACCATCTGCTTTTTGAATTGAATATCTTGCTTCAATATTTAGATGCTCTTGTAAAAGTTTTCTTATCAATTCTAAAATTTCATAATTTGTACAGCAAATATCCGGGCATATTTTAGGAGTTTTTCTCACTTTTTCTTTTATAATCTTAATACAACCCTCAGCGTCAAAAAAACCTTCTATTAGCTGTAGAGAATTTTTGTAGTAATCTCCTTTTGCAAGAAGGTTACGTAATACTTTGAGGTCTCCTCTTATTTGTTGGAATAGAAAATAAAGTTGAAGGTTGCCAATATTTACAAACCAAACATTATTGTTCCTGTTTATATAGTTTTTAACTCTGTTTCTGGTGCATTTTGATAATTTGTCTGCATATTTCTCTGTAAACTCTTTTTCACCAGCAATGTTTATAATATGCCTATTGAGTTTCTTCCAGTAATAAATACACCCATCTCCTAATAGGGCACCTAAAACATAGAATAACTCAGGATTTTTAGTAACTTCTCTACCTCTTCGCCCATACGGATAATCTCTATTTGCATACCAACTATACAAAGTTCCTCTCGGTACACCAAATTCTGCATAGATTTTATCTATAACCTCCTTTTGAGTAAGATTATTACTTTTAAGTTCATTCATCAAATCAAAAGCTTTCAATCTTAATTCATGATTTTTCCTAATCCTTATTTTCATTTTAATCACCCTCCAAAGTTTTTTGTTTTCCAAAGACTTTGGAATTAAGGAAAAAGAGAACGTTAAGCGAAACTGCGTAAAAGGCTTTCTTGTCGAAGACAGAAAGGCTTAATTTGGCAGTTTTGCGTGTTCTCTTTTTCAATTTCAGATGTAGAATGCCTTTATATATTTTAGGCAGAGATGTCCAGTGCAAATTTGCTTATCTATAAACCTTAAAAGTATTTTTTTCTATATTGTAAAAAAGCACTGGACACTGGACAAAGAGACGTGAGATATATAAATAAGTATAACTTTCATCTTTTAACAAATAAGTATAGAAAATAAAGCTAAATTGGGGTAAAAATGGATTTGGACCAAGGAAAACATATATGGTTAACGCCAGGAACTAAAATCTCTTGGGATATTGAAACAGATGTACCCAAAACTAGCGACATGATGAAAGGAGAGCCACTTCTTTCGATAACGGTGGCATATCGTGATATGACTAATAAACTCGTTTGCAAATCATTCATAAAGAAAGAGGAAACAGAACTTGCAGAAGTTGAAATTATGAAAGAATTTGGTATACTTTTACGAAGTATAGGTTACAAGTATGTAAGAATTGGTTATTTTGCAATGACCTATGACCATCCTGTAGTTGCTTATAGATTGAAAAAATTTGAAGACTACTTTAAAAATGGAGAAAAATTATCTCAACAATATTGGAAAATTAAGGATTTTTTAAATGCTCCTTCAATTGAGGCATCCACTATTGCATCAATATTTATGAAGAGTTACAATAATGGTTTGTACAAACCTTGGAGTTTATCAGATTTGATAACACATAGTGCATTTTCAGGATTACCACTAAAGACTGGAAAAGAACATATTCCTAACAACCCTGATAAAGGAAAACTTATTAAAAAATTGTGGAAAGAAAACCCAGAAGCTTTTCGTGAGTATTGTGAAGCAGATGCAGTAAATACTTTCTTGATTACTGAAAAAATGTTAGTAAATGAATGAAAAACAGAAGCACTTTTAGAATTTTTGCAAAAAATAGAATCAAATACATATAAGTTAATTGAGTGATTATGCAAAAACCAAAAAGGGTATCAAAAAATGTTATTAGAGTAGATGATGAATACTGGCATTACTACATAAAAATTTCTAAAAAAGAGCCTAAAATAACTGGCAAATATTTATTTTTTTCTGAATACAAAGATGAATTAAATAAAATAGCAATTGAAGAGTTAGAAAAAGACGGATTCTTTCATGCTAAAATTAATACGGATGAACATAAGAAAGGGGAAGATTATGTTTTATGTCTATATGATGTTGACGATTCCAGAAAATTTGAGCTAGCAGAGAGGTATAAGAATAATGATAAAGTTGAGTATAGATATTGGAAAAGTGACGAGTCCACTCTTAAAGGTATTTATTCCGAGCGGTTTTTAGAAACATTATCACCAGAAGAAAGAAAATTGTGGATAGAGAATAAACTAGGATGAAAAAGAAAATTTATGTTGCAATGCCTTTAATTTTAAAGGGCAAAGAAAGAAATAGAATTAAATCGGCAAAAAGTAAATTAATCTCAACTAATTCTAAGTACAAAAACCATTTATTCTTTAATCCTTTTACAGAAATTAATCAAAATAATAATGGGAATAAACTAATGAATGAATGTTTTGATATTGTTAAAGAATCAGACGCATTATTGTATATCTTACCATTGCCATTAGAAATAGATACAACTTTTACTTTAGGGGCTATTTCAGAAATAGATTTAGCCTTAAAACATAACAAACCAGTATTTGTTTGTATCTCTGGGAAAAATATTAAGAGATTTTTCAGAATAAATCACCTAAATCAATTGCTCGAAAAATTAGATTTAAAGATACCATCCTGGTGGCTTGAAGTTAGAGAACTGAACATAAGTAGAAAATTTAGAGAGACCTACTAAAATGGGGTACCAAAACAGACGAGCCGATTACTTAAAGAATTGGTGGAATGTTGTCAACTGGAAAAAGGTTGAAGATATATTTAAGAAAGGGAACAAATAATTAATTTTTTTATTTGTTATTGTTGTTGATTAAAAATTAATGGCAAAGGCATAGAATGTGTCATGGGAGAATGTAAATAATAAAGCAAAACTCTAATCTTATATCAATGAAAAATCAATTTAACCTATTCATCCAAATCTTCTTTTCCTTTCTTCTTCGATTCCTTCATCTTTTTCGTCAATCCAATCTTTTTATGGCACTTCTGGCATTCAAAAACGAAAGAAGGAACTCCCTCAAAGCTTTTTCTTTTGTACTCAGTAGTTGTTTCACCCTCATTTCCGCAATGCGGGCATTTGTATTCAACATTAAGGACTAAGCTAGTTTCCACTTGCTCATTTGTCTCCTTGTAATCACATAAATAGCAAACATAATGGTCTGCTTTCTTATCAATTTTGCCGCCTTTTTTTTGTGGTTTGCCCATAAATCCTTTTTTACACTTTGGGCATTCCTTTCTGAAAACCCATGCCATGGCTCTGCCAGAATCTATTGTCCTATTAGTGAAATAAACACACTCTTCCACACTAGTAGGTTTTTTTAATGACATCTTAAGTTATACCTCCGAGTTTACGAGGAGGTTCCGAAAAATCTATTATTTTTCGATACCTCTTAATTTCTTCCAAATAGGCACTGCTTCCTCATAACTTAAATTGTTGATGAAATCTTCACTCATATTTGTCTTTTTTCTGAATTCTTGCTGATAAATTTCTAAGGTCACATTTGCAGGGCAAAAACGATTGATTATACTGCTGTCACTTCTTGCGTCTCTTGAGATTTGATAGAAAGTTGCATTGAGGAATAATGCATTTTTAAAAGATAAGCCCGCCAAATTTGCCTCTTTTGGGTATTTACCGACAAATTCCCGTAATAAGTTAACTGCTTCAAAACCCTTCATTGCCGAGCTATTTCTCAAAAAGACTGATTCAATTATAAGCGGTCTTGGTTTACATCCAAAACCCTTTTTAGTAGTTCCAGCATCACCATATTTCTGCCCTTCGATATATAGCCTTTCAGCTTCAAGATTAAGTATTCTGTAATTGATGATGTAATTGAATGGTTCTTGATTTTTCTCCAATTGAATTTTCTTGAGCTCTTCAAAATCATTTAGCATTAAGCCAATTTGTTTTATATTATTTGGGTAGGTTTCCATAGTTGTATTATATCTAGAATTAAGTTTACTAATCTGCTTAACACCATAATCAAAGCCCTTTATTTGTGTGCAGCTTACGATAAAAAGCAGTACGCTAATTAAAAAAATTTTTTTCAACATTATCACCAAATCAACTTATGAGGCACAAAACTAATAAGAAGTCCTATTTATTGTTTTCGGAAGAATAGTGAAAGTTTTAGTTTTTACAGCACCATAACATTTTAATACTTATTGTCTTTCTATTTCATTATATGGCAAATGCGTTTTCAAGAAGCTGGGCAATAACTCGATTAAGTTTCAGTGTAATCAAACAAGATAGAGAGCTATTACTATTTCCTATATTGTCAGGTGTGTTATCAATAATATTCATAATAGCTATACTATTTCCGTCAATAATCGTTGCACTTTTAAATGGGGTAAGTCCTGTTTTTGGTGTTATGGAATATTTCTTGTTATTTATCGCATATCTTGTATTATCATTCATTACTACTTTCTTCAATGTTTGTGTTGTTTACACCACTAAAAAAAGATTTGAAGGGGGCAATGCAACATTTGGTGAAAGCATCAAATTCACCACATCAAAGATTCATTTGATATTTACATGGGCATTGATATCCGCAACTTTAGGGGTTATTTTAAGATTGTTTGACAGATTGGCAGAAAAATTAGGTGGTGTTGGTGAGATACTATTAAGAATACAAAACGCTGTTTTAGGAATGATGTGGAGTCTTATCACAATATTCGTTGTTCCGGGAATGGTGTATAATAACTTAGGACCTATAGATGCAATAAAAAAATCTGTAGAAATATTAAAGAAAACTTGGGGTGAAAGCTTAATTGGGTATTACGGACTTGGCTTAGTAGAATTTTTGTTTATGGTTGTTGGGATAGTTACAGCAGTAATCTTAGTAGTTTTAACTTCGAGTTTAGGTATTGCATTTATAATACCAATAATTTTCCTTACTGTAATCTACTTGCTGGGTGTAATCATTATCTTTAGTGTGGCTAACTCGATATTTAATACTGCGCTCTACGTTTATGCTGCAAAAGGCAAAATACCAAGCGGTTATAATAAAGAAATAATGGATAACGCTTTTAGGAAAAGATAAGTAACTTCATGAACTTGGATTTATTCTCTCATAAACAGGATACTATTCAGTTATCGGCAGATTGTTGAATTAATGCGAAATTTTACGATTTGATGATTGGTTTTTAGTCGAGAAGATAAATAGCAAAACCAATAAATTATCAAAAAATTGGCTATATGTTGAAGATTAAACAGTATCCATAAACAGAAAAGTTTATATATAATAAACTGAATTAAAATTGAAAAAGAGAGAAAAATGAATCATGCCCAACACAAGTTCTTAACTACGGCAGTGGTTTTTATAATTATGCTAATTGGAGTTTTTATAGCATCTCAGTTCAAAGATGTAAATTTAGGCGTTTTGAGTATAGGCTTATTGCTGGTTAATGCTCTGTTATTGCTAATCATATTTGGCGTTTTACTCCAGATAAAAGAAAACCTTAGTGAGAAAACTAAAAAAAAGAGCTGATATTAATGAAAATTAGAATATTTGGCAAAGCACAAGCTGCATTAGAATTTCTTACTACTTATGGCTGGGCTTTTCTGGTTATATTGATTATGATAGGCACTCTTGCTTATTTTGGGATATTAAGCCCAAGCAAAGTACTTCCAAATAGGTGTAATTTGGGCTCAGAGTTCATATGCCTTGATTATCAAATATCAGCAACAACGAGCGGATTCAAATTAAGGCTCAAGAACAATGCAGGAGAGCTGATAGATGTGTCAGCTATAACATTAAGTAGTGAAGGCACAACTGCATATACATGCACTGTGCCACCATCAATGCCGACTGCATGGAAGTCAGGTGAAACTAAAGATTTATCTTGGGGGGGCTGTAATTCAGGCCCTGCCGGCTTTGTTGCGGGTGAAAAAGGAAAAGTGTTGGTTACAGTAACTTATAATACTGTGGCTAGTGGTTCTGCTTATGCAAAGCAAGTAAAGGGTGAAGTTTTCTCAAGTGTTACATAAATATAAAATATGAAAAATGGATAACTCTCCACATAAGCTATTTAAAAAAAGTCAAGCTGCATTAGAATTTCTTACTACTTATGGCTGGGCTTTTCTGGTTATATTGATTATGATAGGCACTCTTGCTTATTTTGGAATATTAAACCCAAGCAAAATTTTGCCAAATAGATGCAATTTTGGAGCAGAGTTTCAATGCCTTGATTATCAAATATCAGCAACAGCAGGTACATTCAAAGTGCGGCTCAAAAACAATGTCGGTGAAGCAATACAAATCTCTTCTCTAACTTTGGGAAGTGAAGGCACAACTGTTTATTCTTGCTCAACACCCCAATCAGTCCCAATAACAATGAATTCAGGCCAGATTAATGAGTTGTTATGGAGTAACTGCAACTCAGGCCCTGCTGGCTTTGTTGCCGGTGAAAAAGGAAAAGTTTTAGTGACTACTACTTATAATACAGTAGCTAGCGGCACATCTTATGCAAGACAAGTAAAAGGAGAAGTATTCTCAAGTGTTGTTTAAAATCAATGATTGTTAATTTCATTCAAAAGATTTATTTGCAATTAAGTATTGTAACTTTAAAAAGTAAGGTTTAAACAGTAAATTGATTGAGGATATATTAATTGTGCTTAATAAAAAATTGAGGTGAAATTAAAATGAAAGAAGTTAAAATGAAAAGCAAGCAAACTATTGAAAAAAACAAATTAGGCCATTGGATTTTTATTTTTGGTTTGGCATTTGCATTTATAGCCGGGCTTGTACCTAAGGAATGGATTGTGCCTGTAACTACTTCATTAATTATTCTCGGCACTTTAGTTGGATTTTTAAACATAAAAAAAGAAGAAACAACGCCTTTTTTGATCGCAACAACGTCGCTGATTGTGATAGGCACTGCAAGGTTTGGATTGACTTTAATTCCGCCAAAAGAATTTGGGTTGTTTTTGGCGACTGCTGTTGGAAACATAACTATATTTGTTTTGCCAGCCGCATTGATAATTACCATAAAAGCTATATGGGCACTTGCCGAGGATTAAGGTGATGGTTTAACAAAATTTTAACTACATTAAACAATTTAAGTAATCAAAGACAGTAGAAACATCAAAAATCCAAAACGACTCCAAAAAATATTTACAACAAAAATTTATTCAAAAAATTGGAATGACCTTTGGAAGCAAATTTGATAAGGGTAACCAGTTTGTAATTGGAGAATAAATAATAATGCACTTACAATTGATACCTTTGCTATAAATTAATATGTCAAAAACCGCTAGTCATAGACTGGTGGAATGTTGCGGAAGCTTAATGTGCAATGACATTACTGGAGGTTTTTGAGCATGCTCGGAAATTTTGCACAATACACTTGCAAATTGGCTTCCAGTCACTAGTTATAAACTAGGGAAAATTTCGACATTTTACAAACAAAAGATGATAAAAAGAAATTTTTTGTTGAGTTTGATTATTTTAATTTCTCTTTCTTTAAATAGTTCTTTCATTTTTGCTTATGATGCTGGGTGTTATACAACTAACCCCTGCTATGGTGGATGTACTTCAACAGGATGGTGTGTTTCATCTACCCCTATTTGTAGAGATGTTGTTACACCTAGACCATGCACAGCTGAAGATTGCGTTAATCTCGGCTATACTTATATAAGCTCTGCATGCTATATTGCTTATTCGCCAAGCCTTCCAACTGGATACTATAGCCTTGGAGACGGATGTTTTACACAGCAACAGTGCTCAGATTACGGAGGACAACTAAAAGGTCCATCTTGTGTAACGGGCTGCTATCCTCAAGGTGTATGCTCAAATGCCTATTGCTCAAGCGGTATTGCTTTAAATGAACCTCCTTATAATACAAATTATTGCTCTTCTTCCCAGAGAAATTGTGATTATACAACCTTCCAATGTCAATCTCCAATAAGCAGTGTTCCTTGTGGCTCTGGTGGCACTTGTCAAAGTGGAGTTTGTACTTATCCACCAACACTTTTAAGCATTTCAGCAGCACCAAATCCTGTAGATCTTGGACAATCCATAACAATTTCTTTCGGAAACCCACAAAATGCAGATTTTTGTGGATTCCAATACAAAAGACCAGACTCGTCAGTATTTGAACCAACCCCTGCAATTACAGGACCATGCTCTGACATAAGCTCAGGTATAATAACATCAAGTTTCCCAACTGGTGACTATATAATAAAAGGAGCTGCATTCAAAAATGATGGGAGATACTCTGATTACAGACCAACATTTACGCTAACGGTCCGACAACCTCCACCAAATGCCCAAATGCACCAACATTGCAAGACTTTACAATAACTCCTACCACAGTTAGTCCTGGCCAACCATTAAGGATAAGCTTTGTTAATCCTCAGCGTGCTGATAAATGCTATTTCCGTTTCAAGAGGACAACAGATGCATCATTTGGTGATCCAGCAGAAGCGCCATGCTCAGGCTTAGACACGCCTCTTGTGCCTCAACTGCCGCAGGGAATACTCTTGTGCCTCAACTGCCGCAGGGAATAACCTTATTAGAATATGATGTTGAAGGAGCTGCATGGAATGCAGCAGGATTCTCATCTTTCATAAGAAAAAGATTAACAGTACAGCAAGCACCTCCGCCTAGAATAGAAATTGCAACATCTGATACAGTTGTAGCAGGCGGGTATATTATATTTACTGCTCGAATAACAGGCACAGATGTTGATAGAAATTCAATAAATGCAAGAATACAACAAGGTGCCACTTTTAGAGATGTGATAAGTGGAAGTGATGAAAGGCAGTGTAGTCCCCAGCCAACAGGTTTCTGGTGTGGAATTGAATCTTTTGTCCCAGAAAATGCACAAGACGCATACATTATAAGTGTCACTGCAAAAAACAGGAATGATGGTCTTTCTGCAACAGAACTGAAGATTGTTACAGTAACTCAAAGAAGAATAATTCCTCCAACTGATTTTGATAGATGGGAGACCCAAGCCAATGCCATATTAGCTAGAGCTGATGAAGTAATACAAAGAATTGCGAATGCGATAAACAATAATGTTAGACCACAGAGAAATGCAGATTTAGCTCAATTACAAATTAAAATAAATTCTGACAAAAATTTAGTGGTTTCTAGGATTAGGCAAATAATACAAGGCCGCACACCTATCACAGACACAGAAAGAGATAATAAAATCAAACCATGCTTCTGCCGTGCAGTTTGCAATGCTTTGAGTGTAACTGACATAATTAATGGGATCGAATCAACAAGAGATTGTGGAAATAATGTTCAAGTTGTTAGTACCCCAAACGATTTAGATTGCAGTGGTCTTAGTTCTTACTTTAACATCAATGATTGCAGTGCGCTAAGGACAAGTGCAACGCCACCTCCATCTGCTCCAGGCGCAGCACCAACTGCTCCACCTGCAGCTCCTCAATGCCCCATAAATCCAAACACTATCAACACACCAACCGTTACTTTACGACCAAATAGTGAGGTAACTTTATCTTGGGCAAGTGTTCCAGGTGCAACTTCATACAACATAAGGTTAAGTGGCACATATACCAGAAGGTTAATTGGCTCATATGAGGGCGAAGTTGTTACTGTTAATCATATTGATGCTGTACCTGGTTCTTCTGATTGTCCACAACATTATGTCTGTGAAAATGGTATACAAACAACAACTCCTGTACCAAATGTTCCAGTCAATCCTGGCTCTACATATACCTTTTGGGTTGACCCTATTGGTGTTTCTAATTGTAATGTCGATGAACTTAGGAAAAGAATAACCTTTACTGTTCCTTCAAATCCTGCTAGTATATCTCCAGTTGAAGAATGCCCATTATGTGAATCAAGGATTGCTTATGATTATAGTTCTACTAGTCCCAGGAGGTACACATTATGCCAAAGTATTGGGGGTACAACTCAAATTTCTGGTACAGAATTGGATTTTGGCTCTGGTGTAAAATTAGTTGTTGGACCGAGTAGTGATACTCCTCCGAATAGTGAAGGAAGTACGCTACCTAGAGTAGTTCTACGATTGTCCAGCGGAAGTTCTACAATTGCAGAGAATTTGTACGCATCAGGAAACCAATTTAGTTATGCTAATGGAAATGTAAGAGTTGTTAGCATTAATAACATAGGTACAGGCAATTGCGCAAGAAGAACGGTTACGCTTGAGATAACTCCAAGAGCTCCTACCCCCATTCCCCCCCCTACTGCTGCTCCTACTCCACAAGACACAACACCACCCGAGGTTATAGAGGCAGGCATAACACAAGGTGGTCAAGCTATCCAGAATGATGGCATTGTTAACCCATCTCAACCATTTACAGCTACTGCTCGCGTTAGAGACCCAAGCGGAATTGACTCAATCAGAATTCTTGTAAATAACAATCCTCGCTCGTGCACACCTTCTGTTACTTTACCCACCACATCTGGTGGTGAAGTAACATGCAGGATAGAGCAGTCATCATCACTTCCAGCAAATAGTATAGGCACTCATGTAATTCAGTTTGAAGCAATAGATAATTCACCTAATAAAAATAGATTTATATCTCCTCCATTTTATGTAAATGTAAGGGACCCAAATTCACCCACACAATTGCCCCCATATAGAGTTGCACTAAGTTTGGATAAAAGATCTTATGTTCCAGGCGAAAGAATAAGAGTTACAGTTGCTTCAACTACTGGACTACTCAGCACCAGTGTAACTTTAAATAGAAAATTAAATGGGGTGCGACAAAATGATGTTCCTTATGGCGGTATTGGTAGCTGCGTAGGCACACCTTGTACTTTTGAACTAGGACCAGTATCCTTAGTAAGAGAAGGTGGACTACCAGAGCAGTGGGAAGCATGGATTACTGCAACAGATGCAGTGAGGTTAGTACCAGTTGACAGCAATCATGTTTTCTATACAGTAGCCCCCACACCAACCTCTATACTTAGGATTAACAATCAGCAAAGTGGTTTAGTACAGCTGACTACTGGACAACCAGTTAATGTTAAGATTTCAAACGCTCCTTCAGGGCATATAGTGTATCTTTCTCTTATAAGAGAAGGTACGTCCGAGGGACCCTTGAACAACCAGAGAGTTGGAGGAACAGATTTGGTAGGTAATTTGGAATTTCAAACAGCTCCTATAACAAGTCCTATTACGCCAGGGCGTTATAGGGCATTTGCAATAATTGCTTCAGGCTCGCAGCCAACTGTAGAAGTTTCACGAACAAACACAGTTGATATTAATATTAATGTGATTTAAATGTCAAAAATAAACAAAATAACGTTTGGTATTATATTATTGTTATGTGTGCTATTATTATCGGTAATTGTAAATGCACAAGAAACTGGAAAAGTATATTCTCTAACCTTTAATTATAAAAAACAACTCTTGACAGATTCATTATCTTTAGTTGATGTTAAAGTGGCTGATGGCACAGCAACAAATACTTTATCTCAGCCAGATGCTGATTACAGGCTTGATGTTGTTTCGTCTGAAAATGAAGTACTAAAATCAATGAATTTTAATATACAACCAGGGGCATTATTATTAAAAGATGTTACAAAAGATGAAGTTCAAGGCACGCCTGAAGATTTAACTTTTAAACTCTCTGTTCCTTATTATTCAAACGCCAAACTCATCAACATTTATGATAATAAAAACAAAAAACTTTTAGAAATCCCTTTAGAGGCGGTACAAACAAACCCATTAAACCTTTTATGGCTCTACATCGCATTGCCTCTTTTGCTGATATTCGGCTTTTTAACATATATCGAGGTTAAGAGAAAAAATGACCACAAAGCTCTTATGAGCCAAGTTCAACAGCAAAGCATTTTGACATTAAAGAATTATGTAACAACTAATCTGAGAAAGGGCTACAGCAAAGAGCAGATAAGAAATGCCTTGCTAACGCATAATTATAGCAAAGATGATGTTGATGAAGCTTTTAAAGGTTTGAAATAAATAAATATTTAAATAAGTTTTGCAACAAAATCTAAAAGAGGTTATCAAAATGACAAACGAAAAATTGGTTGAATGGGCAAGGAGTTCTTTGCATAATGGCTACTCAACCAGCCAAATAAAAAACGCGCTATTGAAAAAGGAATACGATCCTGAAATAGTTGATGAATTAATTGATGAAATATCCAAGCCAAAGACTCTTGGGCTATTGGAAGCTCCTCACCCTGCCCATAACTATGCAGCTCTGGCTGCGGGCTTGTTTATTGTCGTATTGGTATTTACGGTTGTTACCTACATTCACTTGACTTCAAAATCAAGCTTAGAGGCAGATAAAACACCGGGGTTTTCGCAAAATGCTCAAACTACTCAATCTCAACAAGCGACACAAGAAAATCAAGAAGCAACAGCTCGTGAACTTGAAAATGCTTCAGGCAACTTAAAGGACTTGGGAAGCATTTTCTAAAAATTGTCTTTTATCCTTCCCTTGTAATCGAAATGAAAAAATCACAAGCAGCGCTGGAATTTCTCACCACCTATGCATGGGCTTTTATTGTCATTACTGTAACAATTGGAGCTTTGTATTATTTTGGGATTTTTGATTTTAGCAAATACCTGCCGCAGAAATGTGTTTTTCCATCGCAGTTTAAATGCTTAGACTTTAGTTTGAAGCCAACCGAGGTAAGGTTTAAACTGGTTAACAATCTGGGGGAAGACATCTGTGTGAAATCAATGCAAATAACAAATGATGCCACACCGCCAATTTCATGCACACCAAATGCGCAACCGCAGGGCTCTTGTGGAGCATCTGAATTTCAATGGGTTCATGCAACAGAAAAGGATTTGTCTTTTGCAACTTGCACTGGCGGGGCTTATGTTGCTGACACAAGAGTTGAATTAAGGGTATCACTCAGCTATTATGCTGTAAATACTCCAAGCAGGCCAATTCATTCAATAAACGGCAGGATAAATGGAAAAGTCACATCCAGCTAAATCGCATTTAGCACAATCGTCTTTGGAATATCTATTAGTGGTAGCTTTAACTTTTGCGATAATTGTGCCAACTGCTTATTTATTTTATAATTACTCCAAAGAATCAAGCCAGGAAATAACAGACTCGCAGATAACAAAAATAGGCAAAAGCATAGTTGATGCTGCAGAAACTATTTTTTATTCAGGCCAAGGCTCAAAAACCACATTAGAGCTGAATGTCCCGGATAATGTCCAAAGCGCCCAAATAATTGACGGCAGAGAGCTTGTCTTGAATTTAACAACTAGTTTTGGAATTTCAGAAATTGTATTTTTTTCTTCTGTCAATATGTCAACTTCAGGCTCAAACTGCGAGCAAATGGTATGCAAGCTTCCGGAACTCGCAAGTCAAGGCCTTAAAAAGGTAAAAATAGAAGCGATAAGCAAAGAGACTGTAAATATAAGTGTGATATAGAGAATAATAAAAATCCATTAACGATTGAACATTAAATAAAAATAAAACAAAAGATAATTCAAATATTTTTATTTTTCAAAATCTAATGGCAGGATTGTATAATGCGCTGTGAATGATGAAGACAAATTACAGAATACATCAATTTCAGATTATCAAATACATAAAACAAGATTAAACAATGAAAAATTCCATTTGACAAAATAAGAGCAAGGATACAGTATTCCGCCAATTGAGTTTTGCAGAAAATATAAAAATGTTTAAAACTAAGAAATATAAATTAAAATCACAGTCTGCTGTTGAGTTTATTTTTTTAGCATCATTTATGCTTTTAGTTGTAGTTGGTTTTTTTGCAGTAACTAGTTCTAAAATGCTGGAAGCCAGAGAAGAAGGCAGTAAAAAAATTGCTCAAGACATAGCAGAATTTGCTTACCGTGAAATAGAAATTGCAAAATCGGTTAATGACGGCTACACAAGAAATTTTACCATGCCTCAGACTGTTAATGGCATTAGTTACAGCATAAACATAACTGATAACAGGGAACTTGCGGTAAATTACTCGGGCTACGAATACATAAAATTTTTGTCAAATGTTACAGGAAATATCACAAAAGGCTCTAACAGAATTTCTAAGAGGAATGGGTTTGTGTTTATGAACTGAACAAAAACAGATAAACATCAGAAAAAACAATAAAGATTAAATATGAGTTAATTAAAGTAATAAAAATAAGACTGTATCTTAAACAAAAAGAGGTATAAAATGAAAAATAAAATATTTTTATGCGGAGTTGTTTTTTCTTTGATTTTGATGGTAGGGGCATATGCTCAGACTGCATGCAGTTTTGGTTCTTGTGATTACACATTTCCAGGAAAAGTAACTTTGAGCAATACATGCGGTAGTACGACTGGTCCATTATTAAGCGTTAATGGTCCAATTGCATCGAACAGCGCAATTGTGGCTAACGGAAACATGTATATCCAATCCCCTTCTACATCTCAACCTCCATATGTATTCATGGGCTTAGGGGAAAGGCAGAGGGCTTTACGAGATGCTGCTGCAGTTGGAGGCGGTGTAACATTTTATGGTGTTGGCTGGGATTCAACTTCAGGACAAATAGGATTTGCTGTTCCATCTTACAGCACTGTTGGGATTTATGGAATAGGCGCTAGTCCTCAAGCGAACTTTTACGTATCAGGCAATAGACTTACTTTAGCAGGATGGGATGCTGCGAATCATAAATGGATAATGGATTCAAATGTCGAAGGAGAGACAAATGGGTTGCCGGGAATTGATCAAGCTAATGCAGGAAATGTAATTGGCTGGACTGAGAATAGTGCTTTGCCAGGGGCTCAAAGCAGAACAATTGTATTGATGGGTGATGTCAATGTTGGTGAAGGAAGCGGACAAACTTGGGCACGAAAAAATTTATGGGTAAGTGGTGACCTAAACGTAGTTGGCAACTCATTTGCTACAACAAGAACAGGAGGTGCAATTGATATTGCAGAATGGGTCAAATTTTCTGGAATTAAACCAGAAGCAGGCGATGTTGTATGCATAGATGCAGAAAAAAGCACTATACAAAATGGCGGTGTTGTTAAAAAATGCGATAGCAATAGTAATCTTGCTATAGGTATTGTTAGCACAAAACCTCACATGATTATAGGCAATGAATATGAAGGAGATAACTCAATAAAACTTGCAATTTCAGGAAGAGTGCCGGTAAATGTAGAAGGAAATGTTAAGCCAGGAGATTTGTTAATAAGCTCTTATAATGGCAAAGCCAAGTCATGTTTAGGTAATTGTGAAGGTAAAATTGTAGGAAAAGTCTTAACACCTGTTGGAGAAAATGGGCAAGTGCTTGTTTTAGTAAGTATTCAATAAATACAACAAAATGAGGCAATTTACTTGTGTTGTCAAATCAATTGATGGCAGAGATGTTTCATTTGCGTGGCAGGTAAGTGCCCATAGGAAGGGCTATGCTAATGTTCGTTTGGAGCAAGAAGATTAATTCAGCTTCGGAGAGTTTTTATGTATTCCTACGTCCTAATTTCAAAAAAGAGGTATAAATGGCAGACAGAAGAATAGTTGAATATCTTAAGCTAGGTAGAAAAAAGGGTGTGCCATTTGATATTCTCAAAAAAAAATTACTGGAAAAAGGCCATTCTGCCAAGAGGATAGAAGAGGCTGCAAAAGAATCTGGCATAAGAAATTACCAATACAAACCATTAGTTATAGTTTCCATTGTTATTCTTTTAATTTTATTTTTCTTGATAATACAGAATGTAAGCAAAAAAAGAGGAGCGGCAGGGGAACAGCTTACTTCAGAAAAGCAGTTGAGCATAATAAACAAGGCACTTAATGAAAAATATGCAAATTATAAAATAAAAAATTATGGCTCTGTTGTTTATGATGGAAAGGAAGTGCTGAGAGCAGAGGTTGATTTGGGCTTTGTAGAGGTATGCAATCAAAAGATAAAGGCTGATGATGCAATTATTGTTGTGGAAGATAAGAAGATTATTCCAACACCGTTGAATGAAATAAAAAATAAGTTTTCAAAAAATGGCAAGATAGTATATGATACAACAAACGGTAAAGACGCAAATCCAGATATTAACAAGGTGAATAGGCAAATTTCATATGATTGCACTGTTGATACTTGCTCAAACTGTCAGTTGAATAATGTATATGAAGTTTTGATAAAATTAAATTCAACCTATACAAAGAATGCAGATAGTCTTCTTGATTTTAGGTCAGGAATAATCAGAACATCTTCTGCTAATCAGGGTTCGGGCGCACCAGTTATGAAGCTAACAGGAGCTCCACCATTGAATGAAGCAACAGGTCCAAATGGACAAAAAATGTTTCGAATTCAGCCAGGTGAAACAAAAATTACACACAAGCTTTTCCTTGTAGATGAAATTGGAAATACAATATATTCAAGCGAAGGTTCTGAGAAAGAAAATAATTTAATTTTCCTAAAGGGTGAATTTTCATGAAATTGCGCTCTAAATTCATCATATTGATTTTAGTGTTCTTGTTATATAGTTTTGTATATAAAAGTGAGACATCCTTTGCCCAGTGCAGTTGGACACAATGTGATTCAGCGACTTGCTGTAATTTCTATAATTGCGGCGGATTGGATTGTGATAAAGAAGGGCATTGCTGGTGGACAACTGTCACATGCTTCTCATGCTATGATTGTGGTTCGTGTTACACTGTTTATAATAATGGCGCAGCATGCTCTACAGGCAGTGGTCCAGGCGTTTGTAGTGGAGGCTCTTGTGTTCCTACATGTGTTTATGCTGCAAATCCTTGCAATTGCAATACATGTAATTCTTGTGGTATAATTGATAAATGCACGGGAAGTTGCTCTATCGGCTCACCGCCGCCAACAAAATATAGCGCTGAATCATGCGGCTGTAGGGATACCGGTGCCATCAGTCCTTGCACTGGTAAATGTGTAGGAGAAAAATTAAGTAAAAGCAATTATGATGGAACAACAGCTTGTTGTTCCTCAAGCACAGAGTGTGTTTATAGAGGAGAGTGCTATGCTAATGATTTTAGTGGATGTGAAGGTAATACTCATTTGTATTGCAGTGGAGGTACAATTGTTGCGCAAAACTGTCAATATGGTTGTTTGAATGGACAATGCAACAGCAGGTCATCTCCTCGTCTGGGATCAGCTCCCACCTTGCAAAGAATTTCTGCCAGTCCAAATCCAGCGATAATCGGACAACTAGTAGCAATTAATTTTATTGGCTATGCTAATGCTGATGTTTGCGGTTTTGAATACCAATCTCCAGGATCAACCAGCTGGATTTTAGGTCCAACAGGCACTTGTTCACAAGGAGTATCTTTCACAATTCCAGCTACATCACCTACTGGCACTTATAACATCCGAGGAGAAGCTTGCCAAAATACTGGAGCATGCTCTTCACCAAGAGCAACAGCTACTGTGCAAGTGAATGCGCTACCCCAAATAAGCAATATGCGTATTACTCCAGACCCTGTCGATGCAGGAACTGATTTGACTGTTTATTGGGCAGAATCCTGAAATATAGAAAATTAAAAAAACATTTTTAAGATACATAATGCTTGTGAAGTAGTGGAGAACAGAAAAGTTTAAATAATACGATTGTATTATAAAGTAATACATGAGGAAAGAAATAGTTTTTGATAGTTCAACAGCGATATTATTAGCCAAGATACATTTATTGGGTGCATTGACTGAAAAATTCAGAATTATCTTTTCAGAAAATGTCAAAGAAGAAACAACAAAGAAAAAAGATAGTTTTGATTCAAAATTAATAAATAGATTAATTACTGAGAATAAAATTCAAGTATTAAAAGTAAATAACCCAGAAGTTACTAAGTTAATTCAAGACTTTGGTATAGAAATAGGGGAAGCAGACGGTTTAGTGCTAGCTAAGGAAAAAAATGCATTATTCGCTACTGATGACGGACCATGTATAAAAGCATGCAAAATTTTGGATATAAAATTTGCAACTTCAATACACTTTTTGATACGCCTTTATGAAAATAGATTATTGGACAAAGAAATTGCATTTGAGAAACTAAAAGCACTAGAGAAATATGGCAGGTATAGTTACGATATAATAAAGGACGCAAAAAACAAAATTGAAGGTGAATAAAATGGCAAAGATTATAACTTTAAGATTAAAAGAAAGAGAGCTAGACTTTATAAAAGAACTATCTAAGAAAGAAAATGAGGATAAGTCATATGCAGCTAGAAAACTAATAGATTATGGCTGGATTTATTTTATTCTAAAGAACTATAAAGAAGGAAAAATGAGCATAGGAAGGGCATCAAAAGAATTAAATTTAACGATAACAGAAACAATAGAACTTTTGGCTGATTTGGGTATAAAATCACCTATAAGCTATGAGGAATATTTAGAGGGTTATGCATCCTTAAAAGAGGTATTTTAACTTGATTAAGGAATAAAACTAATAAAATATCATCAATATACCACATTTAAGTAGCAACAAACGAAAGGTTTAAAAACACAGAAAATATATCGCTAATAAAATGGGCATAGATGAAAGACTTTTAACTAGAAGAGAATTATTAAGAAGAGCAGGCGCGGCTATTACTGTCGGTTCCATACCAATTATAGGGGGTTCTAAACGTGCAAAAGCACATGGATCTGAAGGGCCGCCATTGTATCTTCCAGAATCACAAACTGTTAGGCAATATTCTCTTATAGACGGAGGCATAGAGAAAGCACAAACAAACGATGGCATTGAGAAATTACTTTACTCGCGACAAACTAGAAATACACTCCAAGGCAGGGCGCTTAGCGCTTCTGATGGGAATACCGGACTGGAACATATAGTTGTAGTATTCCGCCAAGGAAGCAGCGCTCAAAATCCAAGTGAGTTTGATATTCACATAGGAGTTACTGATCCATCAGGATATTTTGTAATAGACCCTCAGAGTAATCAGGGTTATAGCTTTCATGTCAATCTCTGTGACCAAAGTATTGCTCCAATAAATCAAATTGCGTCTGGAAATTATTTATTTGGCGCGCCTGAATTTATTACAGGCAGGACAGAGCCGCCTGGCAACTTTGACCCTGGATTTTATCCTTTTCAACAACCTGTTAATTTAGGAGAAGGGATGAATGTTAAAAACGTCCAGCTAATTAGACAACGTAGTGATTCACTAAATATAGACCCTCAAACTGGCCAGCCACTTGATTTATTGAAATGGTTTAAGTATATGACAGGCACAAATGGTGATGACCCAAATAGAAACCCAGACAACAATCCAAAAGGAAGCACAGTTTTGGGAGGATTTTTGACTCCTGAAGCTCGCCCAATAAGGATATATGCTGCTAATATAAGCGACATAGCAGAAGCTGGCAGGCATTGGGAAAATAACTCAGGCACTTTCCATCGCTTGTTTGAATACATCCAAAGCGATGACATACCAACTGATGGTTCTTTTATTCAAAATGCTGTTTATGTAGTTCGGGGTGGTATATCTGGTCATGTTCGTCCTCAAGATTCTAGGACACCAACAAGAAGATATTACACTAGTGGAGCAATTATTTATTTCCCGATACTATCTGATTCAATGACTAAACAACATGAACTAGGGCATCTCTTTTTTCGATTAGAAGGCCAAAGGCGAAACACAGTTTTTCCAGGCATAAACTTTAATCATCGCATGAATGGTGGTTCAAGTACCAATGTTACACTATTGGAGGCAGTTGCTGCAGCTGTAGAAAACTATTTGTGGAATTCTACAAATGGTTATACTGATATGAGATATTATAAACCAAGAACTCAACAAAATATTTTAAATGGCGCTGTGGCAACCTTGATTGGACAGCGTCTTTGTGTAGGATAATAAGTTTTAAATAAATTTAGACAAAAAAGAGGGAATAATGAAAAATAGAATATTTTTGTTTGCTGTAATTTTCTTGCTTCTGCCGTATGCTTTTGCTCAAAGCACTTGGCATCGTGAAGCTCAAATAATAAAACCGGATGGAACAATTATTCCGTACCACAATGTAGGTAATTCTCCTCAAAGATTGCCAACTGCTGGCGCTGTTCCAGGAACTTATACAGTTCAAATGAAAATCTGCAATCTAAACAATCTTTGTGGTGATTGGAGTACTCCTCAGACAGTTGAGGTAAGAGTAGGTATGCCGATAGGATGTTTAGCAACTCCTCTTGAAAGTTGCCAGCAAGGATGCGGGGCTTGTCCACCAAGAGGGTACATGTATAATGAAAGAACTGGTGAGTGTGAACAGCTACAAGAACAATGTCCTCAATCCCCATGCCCACCCTTTACTTCAGCATGCATAGTTCCAAGAGCATCTCCTTTACCTCCTCAAGCTTGTTGTTTACAATGTCTGCAAGGCTTTGATTACAATTGTTTAATTGCAATTGAACCTATAAGACCACCAACACCAGGAGTTACAATCTGCGGCAGAAATTATCTTTGCGGCGGAGCAATAGATAGTGTATGCCCAAGCAATTATGGAGCAAACTGCGGTTCAATTTGTGACCCAGATTGTGAAACTTGCCCAACAGGTGATGGCGGTGGAGGGGGAGGCGGAGGTGCAGTTTGCGGTAATGGTATAAGAGAAGGCAATGAGCAATGTGACAATGGTGCTGCCAATAATGGTCCTTGCCCTGCTACTTGCAGCATTACATGCACTAACAACAATTGTCCAGTATGCACACCTGGCTCAATCACAGGAACTGTGAAAAATCAAGACAATCAGCCATTAGCGCCAGCAGATGTTCTATTAAAGAGAGATTTAACAACTGTAAGCTCAACAACAACACGACAGCAACCACCACCTCCGCCACAAGGGACATACATCTTTACAGGGGTTAACTGTGGTGCTTACAACTTAGTTGCTTCCTACCCAAACTATGTTCCTAAAACAGTAAGCATAAGTCTTGCATCAGGGCAACAGCTTATACAAGATTTTGTTTTAACTTTAGGCACAACTTGTGAGAGAGATTGTACTTTTGCCAATGACAATATTGTTCATGCTTCTTGTGACGGCATAAATGGCTGCTCATTTTGTGATATTAGCCCTGAAATACACGAGAGAGCTAAAACTGTTTGTGACAACTCACAAGTTGGCTGGATTAGAGATTATGATGCAGCAAATTATGTGGAATGTCCTTCAGGATGTCCTCAAGTAAAGACAGAAACACAAGCAACTGTTACTTGCTCAAGCGGAACTTTAGTTAAGATGTATAGAATAATTACATATAATGGAAAGCCAGTTAAGCTGGTTGTTGCAGTATGCGGTTAGAATGAAAAAATCAAAGTGGAAGATTGACGAAATAACTCTTGTGCTGATTGTAGCAGTTATAGCAATGGTTGTTAGTGTTTATGATAAAGCTAATGAACCCAAAATAACAGAAGCAGAAAAGATAATAGGATTAGTAACTGATGAGCATAGCATTAGTTTTGCAAACAACGGAATAATTGATGAAAACAAACTGAGAGAAATTAAAGATATGAGCTATAATGATTTTAAAAAATCGCTTAATGTTAAAAATGATTTCTGTATTTATATTGAAGATGGGGATGGAAATGTGATATTTGCTAAGGGTTCTTTGAGATTAGATAGAGGTGGGGTTTGTGTTTGATAATAAAAAATATCTTAATTTTTAATCAAACATAAGGAATATTCTCATGAAACTTAATCCCATAAACATAAACATAATTCCAGAATAAGCCCTTTTTTCTTGTTACAAAGATAGAAAAGCCAGCGTCGCGGAACATTTTTTCTATTACTTTGTCATTTGAGAGCCATGCAACATTTGGAATAATTTTGAAGAAATCAGCGTAATCAGCAAATACTATTTTGCCTCCATAAGGCAATAAGTCGCGCATTTCCTTTAACACCTTTTTCACATCCTGAAGATAGCCCATCATGCCAATGCTTACAATTGCATCAACATGAGGTATTGAAGGATGAACCCTGTTGATTTGATGCTCATCATGAATGACAATAACATGGCTATGTCCTTTTTTAACAAGTCTCCTTTTAGTTATAAGCAAATCCCTTCTTGACAAATCAGTGGCATACACTCTGCCATTTGGGCTTACTGCTTCTGCAAGATGCATTGTTAATGTTCCGACAGAGCAGCCGAACTCAAGAATCCTTTTGTCTTTTATATCTCCCAATAATGCAAGTATCTCCTTCCTTACACTTTTTGGAAGAATTATCCTCTCTGTTAAAAGTGTTAAATATGCAAGAGCATCATTTATTTTTATGATAGTATCTGGATTATAGTAGATTTCAAGCAGTAAATAAATCGGCATGCCAAGAAAAATAAGCGATAGCCCTAATTTAAGGGTGTTTAAGGCGCTGGATTCTGAAAATGACCAAGCAATCATAATGGCAACTATAAATGCCATTAAAATAACTGAACCAATTTTTGCAAAAGGCACTTTGAACTCTCTTTTTATATTTGGCTCTTTAGCTCTTAATAGAGGCACTGAGAGGATTATAAAGAAATACATTATAAAGCCAAGCGGCACTACCAAACTTAATAATGCCTTATACCTACCAAAAGCCATTCCAAATACCAAAAGAGATACTATTGTTTGGAATATTATGGCTTTATGCGGTGTTTTAAATTTTTCATGAATTTCACTTAATTGAGCTATGAATAATTTGTCTCTTGCTAATGCAAGAATCAACCTAGGCAGGGTTATGATGCCTCCTGCAGCAGAGCCAATTAATGCAATAAAAATACCTATGTTGATTGCCTTTGTCCCTATACTGCCAAGTAAGCGCTCAGATACAATTGAAAGAGGAACAGGTGATGCTGCCAATACCTTCCATGGAATCACACCTAGAGAAACTATTGTAATTAGAATACCAATAATAGCTACTATTATTGTTCCTATCACAATTGCCCTTGGTATTATCTTTTCGGGTTCTTGGGTTTCTTCTGCAAGATATGTTGAGCTTTCCCATCCAAAAAAACTTTCTGCAATGAAGAATATTGTCACAAAAATTGAGGAAATCCCAAATGCAAAAAATGGAGAGTAATTAATTGCATTAAGTTGAAACAATCCTGGAAAGATGATGGACAACAATACACTAATGGCAGCAACAGCAAAAAAAACAAGCAGGAAAGCGCTGGCTTCAATGCCAAAATAAGCGATGAAATTC
>JACPMP010000058.1 GCA_016185915.1 Candidatus Woesearchaeota archaeon | reverse complement strand
CTTTATTTGTTATAGTATACCAGTATACAAAATAGTAATATTTATATACTAGTTAATATATTGACAATACTCCAATTTTTAAAATTGTGATAAAGATAGTTAAAAAAATCTAAGTTGAGGTGAGTAGAATGGCAATGGATTTTGTTATTGAAAGTGCACTAAAGCAACAAGTTGCGCAAACAGATGATTTACAAGTAGGCCATGCTAATATTAAGGTTATTGGCTGTGGCGGAGCTGGCAGCAATATGGTTAGCTGGCTATATAGGAAGGGAATAAGAGGTGCTGAAATTGTTGCATGCAACACAGACAAGCAGCATTTGGAAATTACAGAGGCAGACAAAAGATTTCTAATTGGAAGAGAGCTAACAAGAGGTCTTGGCTGCGGTGGATTTCCAGATAAAGGCAGTAAGGCAGCACAAGAAAATATGCAAGAAATAAAGGATGTTCTAAAAGGGTCTGATATGGTCTTCGTATGTGCTGGCATGGGAGGCGGAACAGGAACAGGAGCTGCTCCAGTCGTTGCGCAAGTAGCAAAAGACTCTGGCGCAATTGTAATTGGAACAGTGACAATGCCATTCAAGATTGAAAGAGCAAGGATTGACAAGGCAGAATTTGGACTGCAACAATTAAGGCAAACTTCCGATACAGTGATTGTGATTGACAATAATAGGTTAGTCAACATAGCTGGAAATCTTCCAGTTCAACAGGCCTTTGCAGTTGCTAATGAGCTAGTTGCGACAATGATAAGAGGAATTGTTGAAACAATTGCAGTGCCATCACTAGTTAACTTGGACTATGCTGATGTAAAGGCAATAATGCAAGATGGCGGAGTTGCAGCAATTGGTGTTGGAGTAAGCGATACAACCAACAGAGTAGAAGAAGCTGTTAAAGGTGCTTTAAGCAATCCACTATTGGAAATCAGCTATAAAGGCGCAACAGGCGCTTTGATTCATGTTGAAGGCGGCCCAGACATGACTCTTGATGAGGTTAACAGAATTGGGGAGATTGTAACAGAGAACCTTGACCAGGATGCAAATGTCATCTGGGGAGCAAGAGTATCTGAGCAAATGAAAGGCAAGCTTGCTGTGATGACAATCATTACAGGAGTCAATTCGCCATGGATACTTGGCAAATCCGACAAAAAGACGAGGGTTATTGAAGCCAAAAGATTCAGCGATGAATTAGGGATTGATTATTTCACGGATTAAATTTGTGATTTAATTTTTTTATTTATTGCTAAGTAAAAAAGTGATTTAAAATGTTTGGGTTTAAAAAAGTCAAAAAATTCAAATGTGTAGGAAAAGTAATGAAAATTAATCTCAAAGAAAGTTCTCTGCAACTATTTGTTGGAAAAATTGGGAACGGTGGCGGAGAAGCTGTGCTTAAATTAACCTCAGAAGATCTGGATGGGAAAAGATTATTGCATACTTTAGCATTACTTTACTATGACTCTCCTCATAAACGTGAAATAATAAAAAGCCAAGTAGGAAAACTCGAATTCGGTGTGAGAACAGGACCTGGTTGGTCCACATGGTCAGCCGACCTTAATGGTCCTGCTGTTGAGATAAAGTTCTTTGATATAATCTAGTTCAAAACTATATCAAAAAAGGGTGATTAAAAATGTCAGTCGATGAAGATAAAATAGTGAAAAAAATGGTTGCTGAGATAGCAGACTCAAATGAAAAGTTTATTGACAGTTCTAAGGACATTGAAAACTTCAAAAGAATTGTACCAGTTCTTCTTGAAAAGGGAATTGACAATGTCAATCTTTCAATGTTTGATGAAGCAACAAAATCTAAGTTATTGAATGCTCTTGGTGAAGAGTATATAAGAAGAGGCGACATGAATAATTCTGTCAAAGCATTCATTCTTGCTGGCAATAGGTATAGATTAGTTGAAGTAGGCGAGCATTACGAGGAAGTTGGACTATTTGGAAATGCAATTGACACTTACAGACTGGCTGATGCAAATGAGCAATTGCTCAATATTGGCAGAAAATGCTTGGAAAACGGGCATTTTTCAGATGCTATAAAAGCATTCAGGCTTTGCAATGATGTTGAAAACCTGACAAAAGTAGGGGATGAATGCTTCCAGAAAGGCAAGTGGGATTATGCAATTGAGATTTTCAGCGCGATAAATAGCCCCCATAAGCTTGTTGAGATTGGCGACAAATGTTTGCGCGAAAGACAAATTGGATATGCTGCAAAAGCATACGAGCTTGCCCATGACAAGGATAAATTAAGCGCTTTGGGAGATGTTTGCTTAAGAGAGGGCTTGCTTGCAACTGCATTAAAAGCGTACTCCCTAGCTGGAAATGACATGATGGTTACTTTCATAAGAGAAAACTTTGGCAGTAAGTTATCGAGTTTTTAAATTATTTTGTTTTTAATTTGAAAAAAGTTAGGGATAAGTATAAAGAAAATACAATAACACAAATACCTCATTAAATAAAATTCAATAATAACAATAAAAAATTAAACAAATAAACGAGAGCGACTTTTTGCTGTAAAAGTGTAGAAAGTAATCCGCTTTTAATGAATAAATTGGCGAGGCATTGCGGTATGGCAAAAAAGCAATGCCGAGCACTAGAATTTGTCGCAAAGCGACAGATTGAATTATTAAGAATAAATCCAAATAAAAATTGTTGACAAAAATGGAACAACAGCTTGATGCTTTCACTCAAAAGAGATTTGAGCTAATGATAGAGATGGCAACAAAGAAGCTGCAGCAGGAAATAACATCATTAAAGGAGCATATATTATCATTAAACAGCGAGATTGGCTCGCTTAAAAGCCAAGTTTCAAGGATTCAATTCCAGCCTCAAGAAAGCCATCCGGTTCAAAAAACTCTGTTTGATTCAAGATAGTTGATTGCAGGCCTGAAGGCGAAAGGCAAGAAGAATTTAAAAGCGGTGCAGCAAAAAATGCAGAGCCATTAAGGCCAAGATATGGCAATTATCAGCCAGAAGATGTGAGCATAGACAAATTCTTTTATTTTGGGAGAAAGTAAATTATCCTCTTTGTTTAATCCACCATAAACAATTCATTATCTTTGCCAACATCAAAAAATCCAAGCCGTGCGCCAATATCAAGAAAAGCATGAGCATAAACGACTGCACCATAAGCATTAACTAAATCTCCTCTTTTCTCGAAGTATTTTGCATCATCAAAATATCTTTGTGCCAAATCGAGAATGTCTTCAGCTTCTTTTTTGTGCTTTTGAACAATTTTTACTTTTTTCAGTGCTTTTGAGGTTAGTTCAAAGTATTTTTGAAGTTTTTGGTCAATGGTTTGCGGCATTTTAATAGTGTCAATTAGGGCTCAAATCTTTTTATTTCTAAATTATCAAAATGTCTATCATAAGATACAAATACTGAGCAATTATTTAGTAAAGCTGTAACGTAATTAATCAAGTCAAATATATTAAGGTTGTACTTAGTTATTCTTCTAAAACTTTCAAAAAGCAAATTTTTATCTAATTCTACAATAATGCCTCTACTCTTGAATAAAGATTTAATGCAGTTAGAGGCGTAAATCTTATCATTCTTGATTATTGATATGCTATGTTGTGCTTCAACTAAACATAATGTGTTTGTAACAAAATCTTCCGATAAAATCTTTCTGCATTTATCCTTATCATCATTATCAGTAAAAGCTTTAATTATAACATTAGCGTCTATAAAATTAATCATCTTCTATTCCTTAATTCGTGACTCATTTTAATTATTTGATTTGTAGTATATTTTTTCCTCTCCACTATTTTATCTACATTCTTAAACATTTCTTCCATCGATGGTATCTCCTTAGTGTCTAAAACTCTTTTAAGTACTGAGTCATAGCTTTCACTTGGGTATTCTTTGATTTGGTTTAATTTTCTCTTAGTATCTTCGTATAATTGAATTGTTGTTATTTTCATCTTGGCATCTTATCTATAGGTAGC